>JASLKK010000008.1 GCA_030747595.1 Acidimicrobiales bacterium
CCAGTCCATGTACGTGCCACCAGCCACGTAACGCTGCGGACCACGACCCGGCGTCAACAGGCCGACCATCGCCGACGCCAGGTCCCGGACGTCGACGAGCAGCCACCCGCCGGAGGCCAGGCTCATCATGATCTCGCTCTGCAACGTGGGGATCAGGTTGGCGGCCAGCACGTTGAGCCCCAGATCGGTCGGACCCGTCACCCCGGCCGGATAGATGATGGATACCGGCATACCGTTGTCCTGCATGGCCCGTGCGTGTTCCTCGGCCACCGCCTTGGATGCGTTATACGGGTTTCCCCCTCCCTGCACCGGATCGTCGCCGGAGAGCACGTCACCGGTCGGCGGAAAGATCACCGACATGGTCGACAGGTGGACAATGGGGTCACACTCGGCGGCCGCTGCGGCGTTGAGCACATTGACCGCTCCGGGGGCGTTGACCTCCAGCGCGTGGTGCATTTGCTCGGGATCCAGACTGGTGAACGCCGCGGTATGGACGCAGGCGTCGCAGCCCTCGAGCGCAGTTGTCACGGCATCGAGGTCGGTCATGTCGCCGAGCACGGCCTCAACCTTGTTCGCTGAACCGTCGATGCCGTGCATAGCCAGCATCCGATCCAACTTGTCGCCATCGCGCACCAGTGCCCGCACTTCGTGCCCGGCCGTCATCAGGGCGGCCAGCGTGTGGCCTCCGATGAACCCTGTCGCTCCGGTCAACATGACCCGCATCGCCGATTCCCCTTCCGCCCGGCACCGTGCCGGGAACAATCGGACCGTAGCCCCCTGTTGGTACCGGCGATCAGCCCGAACCGTTGATAACACCGATTATCCACGAGTCTGCTGGCGCGCTATCCTGTCTCCAGAGGTTAGCCAAACGGCTAATAGCATCTACAGGTCGTGAAAACACATGGACCGGGGTTCCGGGGGAGATGACACCGATGAAGATCAAGGTCGATGCCGAAAGATGTGAAGGCCATAGCCGGTGCTACTCGCTGGCCCCCGAGCTGGTTGACGTGGACGACCTAGGCAACGCCTTCGAGTTGAACGACGGCGAGGTGCCCGCCGGACTCCAGGACAAGGCCCGCCTCATTGTCGACAACTGCCCCGAGTTCGCCATCACCATCGAGGAGGGCTGATCCATGACCAAGACCACCGACACCCACGGCGATCCAGCTGCCGACGCGGTGGCCGCCTCCATCCCCGAGCGCTGCCCGGTCTCCGATGTCACCACCGACTACGACATGTTCGACGCGGACTACCTGCGCGACCCCTTCACGGCCTGGGCCGAGATGCGAGACCGCTGCCCGATCGCCCACACCGACCGCTACGGCGGCTCATGGCTCCCCACGAAGTACGACGACCTTCAGGCCATGGCCAAGATGGTTCCTGAACTGTCGTCCAAGTCGCCCATCGTGATCGACTTGCCCGAGGCACTCGTCAAGGGCGACTCCACTGGCTACAACGCGGCCGCCCCCATCACCGCAGACCCGCCTGAGCAAAATTGGACCCGCCGGGCCCTGCTCCCCCACTTCACTCCCAAGGGCATCGCAGCGGAGACCGAGTACACCAAGCGGCTCTGCCACGAACTCATCGACGGATTCATCGAGAACGGCAGCTGCGACGCAGCAGTCGACTACGCCCAGCAGATCCCGCCCCGGGTCATCGCCAAGAAGCTCGGCGTGGACGCCTCCATGGTGGACGACTTCATCGAGTGGGTCCGCGGTGTGCTTGAGCTGGGCCTTCAACAGCCCGAGCTGCGGGCCAAGTACCGCGACATCATTCGCGAGTTCTTCGCCGCCGAGGTGGCTGACCGACGAGCCAACCCGAAGGACGACCTAATCACTGCCCTCTGTCAGACGGAGCACGAAGGCAGCTTCCTGCCCGACGAGGTGATCATCGGCATGTGCAATCTGCAGCTGGTGGCCGGCATCGACACCACCTGGTCATCGATCGGCTCAGCCCTGTGGCACCTCGCCAGCCATGATGACGATCGGCGACGCCTGATCGACGAGCCCGACCTGTGGAACACCGCGGTCGAGGAGCTGCTGCGTTTCTACGCCCCGGTGACCATGGCCCGTAACGCAGCCGAGGACATCGAATACGGCGGGGTGAAGTTCAAGAAGGGCGACAAGATTCTCATGAACTTCCCTGGCGCCAACCACGACCCCGACCACTTCGAGGACGCCCACGAGGTGCATCTGGACCGCCAGCGGAACCGACACGTGGCCTTTGGTATCGGCATCCACCGGTGTGCGGGCTCGAACCTGGCCCGAATGGAGATGGAAGTAGCGCTCAAGACCTGGATGGAACGCATCCCCGAGTTCACGCTGTCAGATCCAGACGCCGTGACGTGGGCCGGCGGCCAGGTGCGCGGACCCCGCATCCTCCCAGTCACGTTTTCCTAGGGCGCTACTGGGCGACCGACTCGGCGTGGAATATCCCGGCGGCCACGGCGGTCCGGGTGGTCTCGTCCACCTCGCTCAGCAACTCGACGGTGACGCTACCGATGGTGGCCGTGCACGTGAACCCATGGGGGTAGGGCCCCACCGGTGATCCGGTGTCGGTACCTACGTCGAAGCTCTCGCCCCCCATGGCAAACACCACGGGCACCGTCTGTTCAAGACGAGCCTGGCCCACGACCTGACCGTCCACCGCCAACGTAGCGGTACCACCGGCGCCGAAGCCTCCGTCCGAATCGAACAACAGCGCTACCTCCCGGCGGCCGGGTGCCAACGGTTCGACTGCGGCGACTGTGGTACGGACATGGCCATAGAGGTTGTAATGCCACGTCGGCCGACCTTCGTCGAGGTAGATCGCCCAACCGTTGAAGCTCCCGCCCTGACAGACGATGACCCCTTCTGGCGTCCCCTCAGGCACCTCGAGGTCACAGGTGATCCGGTAAGAGCGATTCTTGATGTTCAGGACGACCCGCTCGGGCATCCGAACGTGCGCCGTGGTGTAGGTCATCCGGGTGACCCCGACCGGCACCGACGGTGCTCGCATCGCCGGATCCAGGTTCATCGCCGCGTCTCGCAGCGGGTACACCCCGTTTCGCAGACACTCGGCGTCAAACAGGTCACGCATCTCCGCCAGCAACTCGGGTCGCTCGTCGGCCAGATCGTGGCTCTGGGAGAAGTCCTCACGCAGGTCATAGAGTTCCCACGATTCCTGTGGACCGTCGAAGGGAACCGAGCCGAACCGGATCCACGGCAACCGGCCGTGGAAACACGACGCCATGAAACCTTCGTGGTAGATGCCGCGGTTGCCCATCATCTCGAAGTACTGGGTACGTCGGCCCTCCACCCCGGGATCGGTGAACGACGCCAACATCGACTGGCCCTCGATGGGCATCTGGTCGATCCCGTTCACCGAGGTCGGTGGCTCGATACCCGCCGCGGCGAGGATGGTGGGGGCAAGATCGATGACGTGGTGGAACTGGTCTCGAATTGCTCCGGCGTCGGTGATACGACGGGGCCACGACACGGCCAGCCCATTGCGTGTGCCGCCGAAATGCGATGCCACCTGCTTCATCCACTGGAAAGGCGCGTCCAGTGCCCATGCCCAACCCACGTTGTAGTGGCATTCACTGTGCTCGGTCCCGAAGTCGTTGATGTGTTGGAGCAGAAACTCCGGGTCCTCCTCGAAACCGTTCTGGAGGGCCGGTAGCGACCAGGTGCCGTCGATACGACCCTCGGCCGACGCCCCGTTGTCGCCGGTGACGTAGATAAAGAGTGTGTTCTCCCACTCGCCAATGCCCTCGAGAGCGTCGATTAGGCGGGCCACCTGAGCATCAGTGTGAGCCAGAAAGGCGGCGAACACCTCCATGAGGCGGCGGGCCACCGGCTTATACCGGTCGGGGTACTCGTCCCATGATGGGACCACGTCAGGGCGGGATGTGTTAACCGTGCCCGACGGGATGACACCCATCTCGAGTTGCCGCTCGAAGATGGACTGGCGGAGGTCGTCCCACCCCTCGTCGAAGAACCCACTGAAGCGGTCCAGCCATGCGTCCGGTACCTGGAGGGGGGTGTGGACGGCCCCCGGCGAGAAATAGCAGAGGAACGGCTTGTCGGGCCGGTGGGCCTTGACCCGCTGCATCCACTCGATGGCCTTATCGGCCATGTCCTCGGTGAGGTGGTAGTCATCGCGCCCCTCGTAGGGGGCGATTGGTGTGGTCTGGTCGTACAGGTCAGGTTCGAACTGCGAGGTCTCGGCTCCGGGGAACCCATAGAAGCGGTCGAACCCCAGGCCGGTAGGCCAACGGTCGAACGGCCCGGCCGGGCCGGTCTCCCATGATGGGGTGAGGTGGCCCTTGCCAAACATGCCGGTGGTGTAGCCGTTCTGGCGTAGCACCTCGGCCACGGTGGCCGCTTCGCGAGGAATGATCGAGTCGTAAGCTGGAAAGCCATTGGCCGCCTCGGTGATTCGACCCATGTGGACGGTGTGGTGGTTTCGACCGGTCAGCATCGAGGCCCGGGTGGGAGCGCAGATGGCCGTCGTGTGGAAACGGTTGAAGCGCAGTCCCTCGGCGGCCACCCGTTCCAGCCCGGGCGCCGGGACCGGGCCTCCGAAGGCCCCGAACGACCCGAAGCCAACGTCGTCGAGCAGCACGAGCACGACATTGGGAGCGTCCTCCGGGGCGGAGTCCAGGACGATCGGGTCGGGTACGCAGTCCTCGGTGAGGCGCCCGATGGTTCCCTTGTAGGGCGGGGTGGGACGGGGGACGGCGGTCATTGGTCAGGATCTCCAACTCTGCGGGCAAGAACTGGGCTCGCTGGGGCTGGCCAGTGGCCCCATTCTTGGCCATCTGGCTAACATGCGGTCACATGAGTGACTTCCCCAACGATATGACTGCCGGCGCCGCCTTTGCCGAGTTCAGGGCCGAGGTCCAATCCTTCCTCCACGAATACGACCGACGCCCGGTCGCCCCCGGACTCTCCCGTCTGGACCGGGGCCGAGCCTTCCTGGCGGCGCGCTACGACGCCGGGCTGGGCGCTCTGGACTACCCGGTCGCCGACGGAGGTCGAGGCCTGGACCGTCGCTTCGTCGACGTCTACCGCCAGGAGGCCGAAGGCCGGACCACCGATGACGGTGGTTCTGGATTCAGCATCGGCCTGGACATGTGCCTACCCACCATCCGCGACCACGGAAGCCCTGAACTACGCCAACGGTTCCTCGGCCCCGGGCTCCGGGGCGACGAGCACTGGTGCCAGCTCTATTCCGAGCCGGGTGCCGGATCGGACCTAGCTGGCCTGACCACCCGTGCGGTCCGCGACGGTGACGAATGGCTGGTCACCGGTCAGAAGGTATGGACCTCGGGTGCCGACCACGCCGACTTCGGCATCCTGCTGGCTCGGACCGACTGGGACGTCCCCAAGCACACCGGCATCTCCATGCTGGTACTTCCAATGCGCCAACCGGGCGTGGTGGTCCGGGCCCTCCACCAGATGACGGACGTGGCCCACTTCAACGAAGTCTTCATGGACGAGGCCCGGGTCCCCGTCGACTGGGTCGTCGGGGGCCCGGGAAACGGCTGGAAGATGGCTGTCGCTCTCCTCGCGTACGAACGTTCCTCGCTCGGCAAGGGAAGCGGGCGCCAGCCCATTCCAACCGACCGGCTCATCGAACTGGCCCAGGCCAACGGGCGATCCCAAGATCCTGTCGTGCGTCAGAATCTGGCCCGTCTGGCCACCGGGACGAGGCTCATCGAATGGCTGAACCTCCGCACGGGAATCCATCCATCGATCACAAAGCTCTGGCGGACCCAGCAGGGACACACGGCGGCCCATGTGGCCGCCGGGCTGGCCTGGCCCGGAGGTATCGCCTGGGACGGCTCTCGGATGGGCACCACCCAAACGGGCCGATTCGCCGACGCCGATGGCTCGCACTGGGCCTATGGGATCTGCGACTCACCTGCCCTCTCGCTGGCCGGAGGTACCGACGAGATCCAGAAGAACACCCTCGGCGAACGGGTCCTCGGCCTTCCCCGGGAGCCGGCCGGCAACCGTGATACCCCGTTCAGTCAGATACCGAAGAACGTCTGAACGGCTCCCGTTCCCCACGGGCTGCCGTACCCGGGTCTAGACCGAGCGACAACGACCGGAGGATCAACGCCAGTCGTTCCTCCACCTCTTCAGCGAGGAGCGGATCCTCGCCACCCCTGGCGATCCACGGATCCATTGTCGTAGCAAAGAGGCAGCGGGCGAGATGGAACACCGTGGCAATGCCCACGTCGACCCGGACCTCCGTCTCATCCTCGCCAGTCCGCGTCTCGAGGGTCTGCTCTACAGCCACATCCAGCGTGGGATGGGTCACGTGGGTGCGGTCGGCTTCACCGGACAACGACGCGTAGGCCACGGCCCGGACGAATTCTGGTGCCCGCAGGAGAGAAAACGGTTCCACCCGACCCGAGGTATCCAACTCCTCCACAGCGGCATAAGACTCCGTGAGACGATCGAACCCCGCACGGAGCAGAGCCTCCTTCCCGCCGAAGTAGTGATGGACCAAGCCGTAGTTGACACCGGCCTCCTCAGCGAGAGCTCGCCCGGAGATCCGCTTAGGTGCCGAATGGCCTAGGAGACGGGCCGCGGCGGCCACCAGCGCCTCTCGGACCTCGTCGGCACCCTTGGGGGAAGAACCGCCGGTGGTCATCGCTCGACCTCCACCCCGATCGACCGGTACAGCGATTCGAGCACGGTGAAAAACCGGTCCCGGATCACCTCACCGTCCGCTTCGAGGTCCAAGCCAAGCCCCGTGGCGTTGTGTTCGACGAACACCGGCCAACCCAACTGGAGCAAGACGATGGCTGCCACGGTGGCCCGGTGGTGGACGGGGTCGCCGTCCTGGTCGCCCTCGGTGGCCATCCCGAGCATGGCGTCAAAGACCGGGTGCGAAACGTCCTCGTCGTCGTACCCACCCTCAAGGGCGACGTGAGCAGCAAAGCCGAAGATCTCCCGGTCTGAGACGACCTGGTTCAATGGAATGGGTCGGGTGCCGCCCGCCATTGAATCGGCCAGAAGCCGGGAACCATGCCGACCTCGGGCGGCTCTGAGCAGGTCGCCGGACGACTCGAAGTAGTAGTGGACTAGGCCGTAGTTGACCTCAGCCTCTTCGGCCAGTGCCCGACCGGTGACCGTCGACGGGGGACGCTCCGACATCAACCGGATGGCCGCATCGAGCAGCGCCGTCCGGGAGGACGGTTCCCCGTCGGGATCGACGCCCATCAAGTCCGCGCCGGCCGAAGTTGGCCGGCCGCGGCGAGGAGGGCGGCTCCCCGATCGATGCGATCCGCACTGGTGACCACATCGGCGACCATGCCGGCGGTGTGCTCCTTCATCATCCGGCCCGCCGATCCGGGGAATCCGGCGATCTCGAGTGCCAGCCTTCGGGCTGCGTCGAGGACCTCGTCGTCAGCCACCACGTCGAGGGCGATCCCTAGACGATGCAAGTCCAGACCGCTGAACCGACGGCCGGAAAGGGTGATCTGATGGATCACGGAGAGAGGATGTCGGCCCGACAGCCAGGCCAGGTTCATGGCGGCCGGCATGCCCTGACGGACCTCGCCGACTTGAAGGAACGCCCCCTCGCCGGCCACCAGAAGGTCACAGGCCAGGGCAAGCCCCGCTCCACCGTTGATGGCAAACCGTTCCAGCGCGCCCACGACCGGGACCGGACACTCGGCAATGGCCCGGTGGGCAGCAGCGAACGACGAACTCGCCGTCCCGATCCAGGTCGGCGGCGGATCGGCGTTGTACTCCGTGAGGTCGAGGCCCGAACAGAACCCACCGCCAGCGCCGTGTAGGAGGACGGCCCCAACGTCATCCCGGTCGGAGGCCTCGGCAAAGCAGGCGGCCAGAGCATCGGACAACGGTCCGACTATGGCGTTCTTCCTCCCCGGTCGATTCAGGACAATGGTGGCCAACCCGTCCTTGACCTCGAGGAGAACGGGGTTGTCGGGCGTGTGGTCATCGACTTTGTGATGGGTCATGATGTCCTCGATCGGTCAGGCGCTGTCAGTGGTTTCGGTAACAAGCGCGTGCTGAGGTTAGCCATATGGCTAACCTCAGGCAACCGGCCATCCTGATCTCCTCACGACCGAAACCGACATCCTCAATCTGGACTTCAATGCCCACCTAGACCGCATCCGACGCTTCACTGACGAGGAGTTGAGCACCGGTGAAGTGGGCATGGTGGAACTCGGCGAGGTGCCGCCGCCGCTGGTTGACCACCAGGCCAAGACGGACCTGTTCGGCATCACCTTGCCCCGGGAGTGGGGTGGCTTGGGTTGAACCATGGAACAGCAGGTCCGCCACCTCATCGTCATGTCATCCCGTTCATGAAGTCAGGTCAGGGCCCCCACGATGGTTGCCAGACCACCAAGACCACAGATCCCCAGGAGCACCGGTCGGAACCACTCGCTGTCCACCCATCGGCGAACCGGAGGTGCCAACACCAGACCGATGACGGCGGAACCCATGACGAGCGCGATCCGCCCCACCTCGGCGCCGTCGATCGCCCCACCGACCAACAGGCGCACGGTCACCACGGCGCTCAGCACCATGACGAAACCCGCGAGGTTGGGCCTCAGGACCTGGGGAGGGTCATCGTGGTGGAGGATGGCGTAGGGCGGTCCCGGAAGGGCGGCCACCCGAAGCGTGAACGCCGTCAGCACGCCGGCCAGCACCGACATCCATCGTCGGCTCGGGGGTTTCCAACCGGACCCCACTGCCACCACCGACAGCACGACCAGCACCCCCACAGCCAGCGTCAGACCCCGCTCCGAGAGGCCGGCCAGCGCCAGCTCGCCCAAGACCAGTCCGACCGGTGCCCCCAGAAGGCACTTCCGCCATCGCTTTGCATCGAAACCCGAGAACTCCATCGTGACATTGCGGATACCGACGACCGTTCCACCCAGGATGAGGGGAAGGGGAACGAACGCCGGATCCACGGCCATGAGCACCGGGCTGGCGACCAGGGCAATGCCGATGCCCGCCGAGGCCTGGACGAGGGAACCCGCAGCGACGGCGACCACCACGAGGACGATCTCGATCGGAGTCACTGATCGACCCTAACCCGAACCGGCGGATGGTTAGCCAAGCGGCTAACCTCCTAATCTTTCCCTAATCGAACCCTGACCACCACCGGAGCCCCATGCGTGCCGCCGTCCTCCACGAAGCCCCCGGCGACCTCGTCGTCGAAGATCTGACCATCGCCAAGCCGATTGGCCGCGAGGTTCTGATCCGAACGAAGGCGTCAGGCCTCTGCCACAGCGACCTCCACGTGATCGAGGGGCTGCTCCCGCTACCGTCGCTGCCCGCGGCGCTTGGCCACGAGGCCTCGGGCATCGTGGAAGCGGTCGGACCTGACGTGACGGCCTTCGCTCCAGGCGACCACGTAATCACCTGTCTGACTCAGTTCTGCGGCGTGTGCCCCGAGTGTCACGTGGGTCGCGTGTTCATCTGCTCGAACCGTCACGACCTAGCCCGCGGGCCCGAACTGGAACCGACACTGTCGCTTGACGGCACTCCAGTGCTCCCCATGGCCGGGCTCGGGGCGTTCGCCGAGCAGATATTGGTGCACGAGAATGGCGTGGTCGCCGTCGACCCGGCCGTGCCCTTCGACGTGGCCGCCCTCATCGGCTGTGCCGTGATGACCGGTGTGGGCTCAGCCACCAACGGCGCGCAGATCCGTCCGGGCGAAACGGTGGCCGTTATCGGCTGCGGAGGCATTGGTCTGAACATCGTGCAGGGTTGTCGGCTGGCCGGCGCCAGTCGGATTATCGCGGTGGACCTCAACGCCGAGAAGCTCGAAGCGGCCCGCGGGTTCGGAGCAACCGACGTGGTCGATGCCTCGACGGACGACCCGGTCGCTGCGGTACAGGCCCTGACTGGCGGCGGAGTCGATGCAGCCTTTGAGGCCATCGGACTGACGGCGACCGGCGAACAGGCGCTGGCCATGATCCGCCCAGGGCGCACCGCCTACCTGGTCGGAGTCCCGCCAATCACCAGCACCATGACCGTGCCCGGAGCGCTCATGGTGCTCCAGGCCAAGGGACTTAGGGGCCTGTTCATGGGCAACTCCAACTTCAAGGTGGAGATGCCCAATCTGGCCCGCCACTACCTGGAAGGTCGTCTTGAACTGGACCGACTGGTCTCGGCCCACATCACCCTCGACGAGGTGAACGACGGCTACACCGAGCTCAAGGCGGGAGCCACCTTGCGTTCCGTCATCATGTTCGACTGAGATCCGGAACCACCGGGCCGCTCAGGAGCCAGCAACCAGCGCGGGGAACAGCCTGGACAGGTCGGCCAGGCAGTCGATGACGTGGTCGGCCTCAGCACCATCTTCCAGATCGTCCAGCGCCCCCCGAAACCGCACTGTTCCCATGCCTATGGCGCGGGCCCCAGCTACATCGGTCCGCTTCAGATCGCCCACGTGGACGATGGTCGTTGGGTCGTCGATGCCCAGGCCGTCCATGGCGGCCCGGAAGATGGCCGGGTCGGGCTTGTAGACGCCTACCTCATCGGAGAAGGCGGCGAACGCCACGTGCTCCAAAATGCCGTGTTCGGCGAGGTACGTCCTCAAATGCCGCCCTATGGCCAGATTCGTGTCCGAGATGATCCCGACGGCTACACCGCTTCTCGCCACGGCGGACAAGACGTCCGCCGCGTCCGGCACCGACATCACCCGTAGTTGGTACGACGCGAAATCAAACGCGGCGGCGAGGGCCTGGCGATCTCCACCTTCCAGCCGATCACCGAATGCGACGAAGCACTCATCGAGCGCACGCTCCGGTCCGTAGTGCCTACCCGCTCGCCACTCGGTCTCAAACCGGTCGGGCAGTATCGACAGCACCCCCCACAGAAGCTCGGCCGGGATATCGAGCTTTCGCTCGTCGATGACCTCCTGCCAGTGCCGACGACGGATCTCCAGACCCCCGGGGACGCTAGTGAGGAGGGTGTTCCAGAGGTCGAAGGTGACGGCGCGGATCAGCACGATCAGGGGAACTGGTTGGTTCGGGGCCCAGGCGTGGTCAAGTCCGGCAGACCCCGTCGGCGACCGCCGCGGCGGCCACGGCCTCGGCAACCCGGTAGGGCACCGACTTGTCAAACACCGACGGCACCACGAACGAGGGCTTCAGGTCGGCTTCCGACACCGAGTCGGCAATGGCCCGGGCGGCGGCCAGCTTCATGTTCTCGGTGATGTCGGTGGCGCCTACATCCAACGCTCCACGGAAGATCCCGGGGAAGGCCAGCACGTTGTTGATCTGGTTCGGATAGTCACTTCGCCCCGTGGCCATCACCGCGGCGAGCCCGTCGGCCTCCTCTGGATGGATCTCAGGCTCGGGGTTGGCCATGGCGAACACGATCGGATCGGGATTCATGGTCCGCAGGTCGGCAGCGTCGATCAGGCCGGGGCCACTCACACCAACGAACACGTCGGTGCCGACCAGCACATCCTTCAAGCTTCCCATCTTCCGATCAGGATTGGTGTGGTCGGCGAACCACTCCTTGGCAACGTTCAGGTTGTCGCGCCCCGAGTAGACGGCACCCATCCGGTCCACCCCGACGATCTCGCCCACCCCCGCGTCCAGCAAGATCTTGCCCACCGCTACCCCAGCGGCTCCCATGCCGGCGATCACCACCGACAGGTCGCCCATGTCGCGGCCGGTAAGTCGGCAGGCATTCCACAGGGCGGCCAGGGTGACCACGGCCGTGCCGTGCTGATCGTCATGGAACACCGGGATGTCCAGGGCGGTCCGTAGGGCCTCCTCCACGTGGAAAGCGGCAGGAGCCGCGATGTCCTCCAGGTTGATGCCACCAAAGGTGGGGGCCAACCGAATCACTGTGTCGATGATCTCCTGCGGGTCGGTGACGTCCAGGCAGATCGGGAACGCGTCGACGCCCGCGAACTCCTTAAACAGCAGTGCCTTGCCCTCCATGACCGGCATGGCGGCCGCCGGACCGATGTCGCCCAGACCCAGCACGGCAGTGCCGTCGGTGACCACGGCGACCGTGTTCTTCTTGATGGTCAGTTCGTGGGCCCGAGCTGGTTCATCGTGGATGGCAATGCAGACCCGGGCCACGCCAGGCGTGTACGCCATCGACAGATCGTGGCGATCATTCACCTTGGCCAGGGACACGACCTCGATCTTGCCGCCCACGTGCATGTCGAAGGTGCGGTCGTACCAGTGGAGGATCTCCACCCCGGCCTGGTTCTCGATGGCCGTGACGACCGCCGCCGCGTGGTCCTCGTCACGGCAGTTGGCCACCACGTCGTTGACCAGGAGATCGCCACGGACGTCGAATCCGCCCATCGACATGATGTTGGCGCCGGCCTCACCAATGGCGGTGGCCAGACGACCCAGAGTGTTGGGCACATTGTCCAATGCCACCTGGAGGTGGATGGAATAGGCCGCGGTGGGGAGGAAGGGCATCGGACGAGCCTAGGAGTGACCCACAGGAACGCCCCGATCAGGAAAATCCCAATCAGAGAGTCAGGGCCCCTCGTAGGGAAAGCCGAGGTCCAGGGCAGTCACCAGTGGTCGGAAGGCGATGCCCATCTCAGCGGCTGCCGGCCCACACGTGCCACCCCGATCAACGATGGGCAGCACTGCCACCGGTTCGGCACCCAGTGCCCGAACTGCCGCTGCCGCCTCCAGCGGGGATGTCCCCCGGGTGACGGTGTCCTCGGTTATGACCACCCGGTCGCCAGGCAGCAGGGCACCGGCCAATCGACCCTGGACCCCGTGGTCCTTGGACTCCTTACGGATGCTGAACGACCGGAGATACCGACCACGGGTAGCAGCCACGGCGGCGATCCCGAAGGCAACCGGGTCCGCCCCGGCGGTAAGACCGCCAATGGCCGTGATAGGGCCGACGCCTTCGGCCGCGGCGGCATCCAAGGAGTCGATTTCAGCCAGCGCAGCATCAGCCACCAGCAGGATCCCCTCAGCCCGACAGGCCGTCTGCTTGGCGTCGCAGAACCACGTGCTCTTTCGTCCCGACTTGAGGGTGAAGTCCCCGGTGCGGATGGAGTGCTCCAGCAGATGGGCGATCAACGCCTCACGGTCGCTCACGATCCGATGCCCCCTTGCCTCGTCCCATTCATCCGTACCTGACCGCTACCGGCCGTCAGTTCACCGACCACCCGAGCCGGTCGATCGTGGGAGGCCAGCATGGCCACCACCGCATCGGCGTCACGATCAGGCACGGCCAGCACCATCCCGAGGCCCATGTTGAACACCCGGTCCATCTCGTCGTCGGACACGTCGCCCATGTTCTGCAGTTCGCAAAAGAACCGCGGTACTTCCCACGTGGAGCGGTCCACCACCGCATCGAGCGTATTATCCATGACCCGCGGCAGGTTGCCGGGCAAGCCTCCGCCGGTTACGTGGGCCACGGCATGGATCTCGTGGGCAGCCAGGGCGGCCACCACCGCCGGGGCGTAGATCACGCTCGGAGCAAGCATCTCGTCAGCCAAAGTGGTCGACGCACCCTCCCATGCAGGATCGTCGAGCGACCGGCCGGCCACGTCGAAGACCAGGCGGCGAGCCAGCGAGAACCCGTTGGACCGCAGGTTGGGAGATTCAATGCCGACCAGAACGTCGCCGGCCACCGCCGCAGTCCCGTCCAGCAGGGCATCCCGCTCGACGGCCCCCACAGCGAAGCCCACAAGGTCAAACTGATCGGCAGCCATGACGCCTGGATGCTCAGCCATCTCGCCGCCGATGAGTGCACAGCCCGCCTCGGCACACCCGTCGGCGATACCGGCCACCAGGGACTCGGCGGCGACCGGGTCGAGACGACCGACGGCCAGATAGTCCAGGAAGAAAAGAGGAGCGGCGCCTGCGCAAACGAGGTCGTCCACGCACATGGCCACCAAGTCGCGACCAATGGAGTCAAGCCGACCGGTCTCGCGCGCGATCTCGGACTTAGTACCCACCCCGTCGGTGGCCGACACCAGTAACGGATCCCGGTAGCCCGAGCGACCGATGTCGAACAGACCGCCGAAGCCGCCGATGTCACCCATGACCTCGGGCCGGTAAGTGCTCCGCACCAGCGGACCGATGCGTTTCACGGCTTCCTCACCGGCATCGATATCAACCCCGGATGCCAGATAGCTCTCTCCCGCTCCGCTTTCCACTGACGAGGTCACCAGTCTGAGTCCATCAACTGCGTCCGAATAGGCGGTTGGCGGTATCGGTCGGGAGTTCGGCCTTCGCATCACCATCGCCGATCGGCATGGCCCGCTCGGGGGCGGGGGCGCCAGCCGCCCCCTCGAGTACCGCCTTGGAAAGGTTCACCGGAATCTCGATCGGGTAGGTCCCAGTCAGACAGGCATCACAGAACCCGGCGCCCACCGTGCCAGTGGCCTCTAAGAGGTGGTCCAACTTCAGATAGGTGAGGCTGTCCACCTCGAGATACTCGCGGATCTCGTCCACGGTGAGATTGGCGGCCAGGAGTTCGCCACGAGTGCCGGTGTCCATGCCGTAGAAGCACGGCCAGCGGTAGGGCGGCGACGAGACCCGCATGTGGACCTCCGCCGCGCCAGCGTCGCGAAGCATCCGCACCATGGCCCTTGTGGTGGTACCCCGCACTATCGAATCGTCGACCACCACCAGGCGTTGCCCCTCGATGGTGTCGCGCAACGGGTTGAGCTTCATGCGCACCGCCGCGGACCGGAGGGCCTGGGTGGGAGCGATGAAGGTCCGGCCGATGTAGCGGTTTTTGACCAGACCCTGGCCGTACGGGATACCGCTGGCCCGCGCATACCCCTCAGCAGCGGGCATCCCCGACTCAGGTACCCCCATCACCAGGTCCGCCTCCACCGGTGCCTGGTCAGCCAACATCTCACCCATACGGACCCTGGCATGATGCACGCTCTGTCCGTACAGGACGGCGTCGGGGCGAGCGAAGTAGACGAACTCGAACAGGCAGAGCTTGGGGTCGATGGCGTCGTCGTCGAACGGTCGGAGCGAACGCCAACCCGTGTCGTCGATGACCACTACCTCGCCGGGATCCAGTTCACGAACCATGTGGGCCCCGATTACGTCCAGCGCCGGCGACTCAGACGCGAGTACCCAACCACCGTCCAGACGCCCCAGACAGAGGGGCCGGAAGCCATTCGGGTCACGAACGCCGATGACCCGCTCGTGGTCGGCAATGACCAGTGAGAACGCGCCGTGGAGTCGAGGAAGTACGGCGGTCAGGGCAGCGTCCATGGCCTCGGCCTGTGGCAGGTCGGCGTGGCTGGCTAGTTCGGTGGCCAAAAGCTCGGCCATGAGGTCGGTGTCGGACGTGATAGCTCCGGGAAGCATCCCGGCCTCGGCGGCCAAGGCCTCGGTGTTGACCAGATTGCCGTTGTGGCCTAACGCGAACTCGACGCGGTCGACACCCCGGTAGACCGGTTGAGCGTTTCGCCACGTGCTGGATCCGGTGGTCGAATATCGGGTCTGGCCAATGGCCAGGTCGCCGGTGAGGGCGGCCAACGTCCGGTCGTCGAAGGCGTTGGACACCAAGCCCATGTCCTTGACAACCGTGAGGGCCTCGCCGTCGCTGACCGCCATACCGGCCGACTCCTGACCGCGGTGCTGCAAGGCGTAGAGGCCGAGGTACGTCAGGTGGGCGACGGGCTGGCCAGGCGCATAGACACCGAAAACGCCACACGCCTCACGAGGGGTGTCGTCGTCCGCACCGGCCGCCGGGAGGTTCTCCTGGTCGACGGGCGCAGCGGTCATCGGTTCGTAGTTCCGGCGCCCAGGGCCTCGGGCAATCGATCCTCGTGAGCTTGTCGCACATCGTCGACGGCTACATCCAGAAGACCCTTCACGATGAGGCGGTCGCCAGTGGCCAGACCGATCCGGGTGGCCGGTACGGCGGCAGCCTCAGTGGCAGCCAACACATCGGTGAGGCGTTCCGGATCGACACAGCACATGACCCGACTGGGGCCCTCGCCGAATAACGCCCGATGGTCGGGCACCCGTGCCAGATGGGCACCCACGCCGGACCGGGCCACCATCTCAGCCACCGCTACCCCCAGCCCACCAGCCGACAGGTCGTGTACGCCGTCGACCATGCCGTCGGCAACCAGAGTACGGATGAGGTCAGCCACCCGCTGGTGTAGGTCGAAGTCCAGAGGCGCCAAGATGCCACCGGGGGCGTCGTGCGCCGATCCCCAGAGTGAACCACCGAGCGAGACGTCGTGGGGCCCGATCAGGACCAGACGATGGCCGTCCACGAGGGTGGCACCGGGGGGGCGCCGGTCCAGGTCGTCGACCATGCCGAGCAGGCCGATGACCGGAGTGGGGTCGATGTCGTTGCCGGCCGACTCGTTGTAGAGGCTGACGTTGCCACCGATCACCGGAGCACCGAAGGCCTCACAAGCCTCGGCCAATCCGTCGATGGCTTCGGACAGTTGCCACATGACCTCGGGATGCTCGGGGTTACCGAAGTTGAGACAGTTCACGACAGCCAGCGGGCGGGCGCCCACACAGGCCAGGTTCAACACCGATTCGGCGACCACCCGGGCCGTGCCACCACGGGGATCCACGGCACACCATCGGTGGTTGCCATCGGTGGTCATAGCCAGAGCCCGTCCGGTCTCGGCTCCCGTGGTGGGGTGGCGAAGCTTCAGCACTGAAGCGTCATCTCCCGGGCCGACCACCGTATTCAAGAAGAGTTGGTGGTCGTACTGGCGGTACACCCAGGCTGGATCGATCAGCAAGTCGAGCAGGTCGGCCCCCATGTCGACCGGCGGGGCAAGCCCGTCGGCCATCGGACCCCGAGGCTCGGCCGGAGCGCTGCGAGGTCGGTCGTAGAGGGGAGCATCCTCATGGAGCGAGGCGGCCGGTACGTCAGCCAGTACCTCGCCGTCGAAGCCGTCCAGAATGCGCAGGGCGCCGCCCTCGGTAACTCGGCCGATCACCGTGGATGCCACCTCCCACCGCTCACAGATAGCCAGAACCCGGTCGAGGCCTTCGGGCTCGACAATGGCCAGCATCCGCTCCTGGGATTCGCTGGTCATGACCTCGTGGGCCTCCATGCCGGACTCACGCCGGTGCACAGCCGAGACGTCGACGTCCATGCCAACACCGCCACGCGACGCGGTTTCACTCGTGGCGCAGGTCAGGCCGGCACCGCCCAGGTCCTGGATGCCGACCACAAGGCCTTCGTCCAGCAACTGGAGGCAGGCCTCGATAAGACGCTTCTCCTCGTACGGGTCGCCGACCTGGACGCTGGGGCGCTTGTCGCCATCGTCCTCGGCCGAGAAGCCCGCCGAGGCCAGCACGCTGACTCCGCCGATACCGTCTCGCCCGGTACTGGAACCCAGCAACACGGCCAGGTTGCCCACGCCAGAGGCTTGACCGAGAACAAGACGCTCTGTGGGCAGGATGCCCAGGCAGAGCACGTTGACCAGCGGGTTTCCTTGGTAGGTCCGGTCGAAAACGACCTCGCCGCCGACGGTGGGGACGCCCACCGCGTTGCCGTAGCCCGATACGCCCGACACCACGCCCTCGGCGATCCAGCGACTGCGAGCATCGTCAAGCGGACCGAACCGCAGGGGGTCCATAAGGGCTATTGGGCGGGCACCCATGGTGAAGATGTCCCGGAGGATGCCACCCACGCCGGTAGCCGCGCCCTGGTAGGGCTCGATGGCCGATGGGTGGTTGTGCGACTCGATCCGGATCGCGGCCGCGATGCCGTCGCCCACGTCGACCACGCCCGCGTTCTCGCCCGGTCCAACCAACACCCAAGGCGCTTCTGTCGGCAGGCGCTTCAGATGGATGCGGCTGCTCTTGTAGGAACAGTGCTCAGACCACATAACCGAGTACATGGCCAACTCGAGTCCGTTGGCCCGACGGCCCAGAATCGAGTCGATCTGTTCAGCCTCATCATCGGTGAGTCCGAGGGCTCGATGGAGGGGCTCACTCACGTCGGGCACCGTACTCCCCCATGGTCACCCGTCGGAGACCCGTCAGCGGGTCTGTCTATGCCCTCCTAAACCACACAGTTTTTATAGTAATAGAGCGTGTTCTATGCAGTAAAAGAACGATGTTGATTCTCAGAACAAACTCGGATTATTTTGCGGTAATACTGGATTCTTCACAGTCCAACTCGGTACCGGCCCATTCGCCACAGGATGGGTCAACGCAATACGAGCCTGATGGATCGACGGACAAGAAAGAGGTGGTGGTGGTGACACGCCCCAAGATGACCGAAGCTGAGAAGTCCGAGGTGGCTGGGGTACGCGAGTACCTCAAGGCCCTGGAACAAAATGCTCCCCGTCGGGGACGCAAGCGGACCCCGGAGAGCGTGGCCCGACAGATCGCTGCCGTGGAGGCTCAGATGGCCGAGGCCACCGTCACCAAACGCCTGGGCCTGATCCAGCAGCGCATCGACCTCGAGACCGAGCGGGAAGCGCTAGCCGCCGCCGAAACCGTCGACATGACGGCGCTCGAAGCCGAGTTCGTGCAGCACGCCGCGGCCTATGGAGGTCGCCGGGGTATCTCCTACGGCGCCTGGCGCGAGATCGGAGTCTCGTCGGACACCCTTAAGTCAGCCGGTATCCGACGCAGTAGCTGAAAGGCCGGCAACTCAGAGACCGGCAGTTGAGCAGCGGGGCGCTGCTCAATAGGTTTTCAGGCGGCTTCAAGCAGCGAACTGACCAGCACCGCACCGTCCGCGCTGCCCAGCAGTTCGTCACAGGCCCGCTCCGGGTGGGGCATGAGCCCGACCACATTGCGACCCTCGTTGCACACGCCGGCAATGTCGTCCACCGACCCGTTGGGATTATCCACGTAACGAAGGACGATCCGATCCTCGTCTCGCAATCGGGCCAATGTCTCGGCGTCACACGTGTAATTACCCTCAAAATGGTTGATGGGCACCAACAATTCCGACCCCACCTCCGCCCGACGGGTCAGGGAAGAATCCGAGGACTCAACCCGCAGCACCGTGGGCTGGCACAGGAACTTCAGGCCACTGTTCTTCTGCAGCGCGCCGGGAAGCAGCCCTGCTTCGGTCAACACCTGGAAGCCGTTGCAGATGCCAACCACCGACCCACCGTCCGCGGCAAACCGAGCAATGGCGCCCATCATCGGCGAAAAGCGAGCAATGGCCCCCGGCCGCAGATAATCGCCATGAGCGAACCCACCGGGAACGATCACCGCGTCTATGCCCGTCAGGTCCTCATCGCCATGCCAAAGTAGACGACCCTCGCCGCCGAGCTTTTCCACGGCAGTAACCGCATCCATCTCACAGTTTGTGCCGGGAAAGACCACGACACCCACGGCAGTCGCCATCAGGCATCCTCTCCGGTCGGGCCACCGGCCGGGGTCACCATCACCGTGGCGTCCTCGATGACCGGGTTGGTCAGGAACGAGGCACACAGGTCCTCGGACCGGCGCGTCGCCTCAGCCTCGTCGGTCGCCTCGATGGCGAACCGGACCGTCTTGCCCACCGTCACGTCGGCTACACCGTCGTAGCCAAGGGCGGGAAGAGCACGCTCGATCGTCGCTCCGGCCGGATCGGCAATGCCGCCCCGCAACCTGACGTCCACCATCACGTCGAACTTCATCGTCGTCTCCTCTCGGGATGCACTCTCATCAGACCGGTCAGCTACCCACGCCAGGCCAGTCGACGAACGACCGGCCAGTGATCCGCTCGTAGGCCTCCACGTAACGCGACGAGGTGGCCGAGATGACCTCGTCGGGCAGCAGTGGCGGTGGCGGCTGTTTGTCCCAGTCCAGACCATCGAGGTGGTCGCGGACGGGCTGCTTGTCAAACGACGGTGGCGTGGCGCCCGGCTTCCAGGCCTCGGCGGACCAGAACCGGGACGAATCCGGAGTGAGGACCTCGTCAGCCAGCACCAGACGACCGTCAACCATGCCGAACTCGAACTTGGTGTCGGCGATGATCAGGCCCCGTTCCGCGGCCCACTCGGCGCCCCGTAAATAACAGGTGATCGACGCCTCACGGGCTGCTTCGGCCACCTCAGTACCCACCAGGTCGACGGACTCAGCGTACGAGATGTTGACGTCATGGCCCTCGTCAGCCTTGGTCGACGGCGTGAACACCGGTTCGGGAAGGCGGCTGGCCTCCAGTAGGTCGTCAGGCATCAGGGTGCCGTGCATGGTTCCCGAGGCTCGGTACTCCTTCCACGCCGAACCGGTGATGTAGCCCCGGACTATGCACTCGATGGGCAGCATCTCAGCCCGATGGCAAAGCATCGTCCGCCCGGCCAGTTCTGCGAGAACCTCCGGTGGCGCACCGTCTGGCTGACCGACGCTCAGGATCTGGTCAAGGTCCGCTGTGTCCGTCGAGATGAGATGGCCGTCAACAAGGCCGGCAAACTGCTCGAACCAGAAGGCGGTCATGGCGGTGAGCACCCGACCCTTGTTGGCAATGGGCTCAGCCATCACCACGTCGAAGGCCGAGATTCGGTCCGAGGTGACCATCAACAGGCGGTCGTCACCGGCGTCATAGACGTCCCGCACCTTCCCCGAGTGCAGGTGGGGCAGCGGAATCTGTGGACTCATGTCTCTCCGGGTGTTTACAGGATCGGTTCCGGATCGTAGGCCGCGGCATGCGGATGGGCGGCCACCACCTCGGCGACCCGTTCGATCACCACCGCGACCTGGGCCGAGGCGTTTCCGACGAAGGCCGACGGATCATCCAACAAGGCTTCCAGCGCGGCACGATCCAGGGGCAGGCGATCATCGGCAGCCAGTCGATCCAGGAGGTCGGTCTCCGACACCCCCTCCTCACGGCGGGCCAGGGCTGAACCTACGGCATGGGCCTTGATGACATCGTGGGCTTCTTCCCGACCCATGCCGGCCTGCACTGCTGCAACCAGCACCCGGGTGGTGGCCAGAAACGGCAGGTACTGCCGGAGCTCGCGTTCGACGACTGCCGGATAGGCACCGAACTCATCGAGCACGGTGAGGAAGGTCTGGAACAGGCCATCGGCAGCAAGGAAGGCGTCGGGGAGGGCGATGCGACGCACCACCGAGCAACTCACGTCGCCCTCGTTCCACTGGTCTCCAACTAGCCCGCCGACCATGGCCAAGTGGCCTCGCAGGACCACAGCCAGGCCGCCGACCCGTTCGCACGACCGGGCGTTCATCTTGTGGGGCATGGCCGACGAGCCGACCTGCCCGGGGCGAAAGCCCTCAGTGGCCAACTCGTTGCCGGCCATGAGCCGGACGGTGCGAGCTAGGTTCGCCGGCCCACCGGATGCCTGAACGAGGGCCGACACCACGTCAAAGTCCAACGACCGCGGGTACACCTGCCCCACAGAGTCCAGTACCCGGTCGAAGCCGAGGTGCCCGGCCACCAGCGACTCGAGGTGGTCCAACTTTGAGGCATCACCGTCGAACAGGTCGAGCTGGTCCTGCTGGGTGCCGACCGGACCCTTGAGGCCTCGCAGCGGGTAGCCGGACAGCAGGTCGGTCACCCGACGAAGGGAGACCAGCAGCTCCTCGGCTGCCGTAGCGAACCGCTTGCCCAGCGTGGTGGCCTGAGCGGCCACGTTGTGACTACGACCGACCATGACAAGCCCGTCGTGCTCGGCGGCCAGACGAGCTAGACGAGCCAGAGCGGCCACCATCCGGTCGCGCACCACCTCGAGGCTGCGACGCACCTGGAGTTGCTCGACGTTCTCGGTGAGGTCACGCGACGTCATGCCCTTATGGATGTGCTCGTGGCCAGCCAGCGCGCAGAACTCCTCTATGCGGGCCTTGACATCGTGACGGGTCACCCGTTCACGATTACGGATCGAGTCCAAGTCGACCTGGTCGACCACCGCCCGGTGATCGTCGACCACGGTATCGCCGATGGCCACGCCGAGTTCCTGCTGCGCTTCCAGCACGGCGATCCAGAGTTCACGCTCCATGACCACCTTGGCTTCTGGCGTCCAGAGGTCGACCATCGGTCGGCTGGCGTAGCGGGAGGCGAGGACGTTTTCCATAAGCGGCAGGTACGGAGTTCGGCGGTTGACGGGTCCGACTACTTCGGGACCATCTCGGCGCGGTGCGCCTCGAGTTCGGCCACCAGTCCCGGATCGGAGATTCCCAGCATCTGGACGACCAGGAGGGCAGCGTTCATTGCGCCGTCGACTGCCACGGTGGCCACCGGGATTCCCTTCGGCATCTGGACGGTGGCCAGCAACGAATCCCATCCGTTGATGGCGCCGCCGGAAAGGGGCACGCCGATCACCGGAAGCGTGGTCTGGGCCGCAACCGCTCCGGCTAGGTGAGCTGCCATGCCAGCTCCGCAGATAATGGCCTGGTACCCGGCCTCGCGGGCACCCGACACGAACTCGGAGACCAGCGTCGGGCTTCGGTGGGCCGACATGACCCGAACGTCGGCGTCGATCCCATACCGCTCGAGGGTCACCGCGGCGGGCCCCATCTTGTCGCCGTCGTTCGGCGAACCCATCAGCACCGCCACTCGGTAACCCATCCTTATGCTCCTGTTCTCCGGACCCACATCAGGTCCCGTTCTAGTTCCGGATTGATTCTGACCGAGATCAGCCGGCCGGATCCGCCGCAATGTCGGTGCGGTATTGCATACCGGGCCACGAGATCATCGACACCGCCTCGTAGGCACGTCGGCGAGCTTCGCTGACTGTCGGCCCCTGACCGGTAACGGTCAACACTCGTCCTCCAGTCGTGACCAAGCATCCGTCTCGCTCACCCACTCCGGCAGCGAACACGCTCACCCCGTCGATCGCCGAGGCGTCGGCCAGACCCTGGATCTGGTCGCCGGTGCGCGGTGCGGTCGGATAGTTCTCGGACGCGCAGACCACGGTAACCGCCGCTCCGTCATCGAACGTCGGTCGGTCGGCCCGTCCGGCCAGGTCACCGGCCGCCGCTGCGGCCAGTAGGACACCGAGGTCGCTGGTGAGTCGGGGTAACACCACCTGGGTCTCCGGATCACCGAATCGCACGTTGTACTCGAGCACCCGGGGTCCGGTCGGGGTGTACATCAACCCGCAGTACAGGACGCCCCGGTAGTCGATCCCCCGTGCCCGCAGGGCAGCCAAGGTAGGTCGCACCGCAGTGTCCATGAGATCGTTGACGGCCGCACTGGTGGCCAACGGGACCGGCGAATAAGCACCCATCCCCCCGGTGTTCGGGCCGGCGTCGCCGTCACCTAGTCGCTTGAAATCCTGAGCGGGAGCTAGGGCCACAGCGTCATGTCCGTCGCAGATAGCCAGCACTGAGAGTTCGGGCCCAGTCAGGCCCTCCTCAATGACCAACGTACGGCCGGCGTCGCCGAAGGCATCCCCGGAGAGGTATGACCGCACGGCATCTACAGCCTCGGCGTGATCGGTGGTTACCACCACGCCCTTGCCGGCCGCCAAGCCGTCGGTCTTAACCACGAAGAGATCGTCCATGGTGTCCAGGAAAGCCAGGGCGGCGGCCTCATCGGAGAACGTCCCGTGAGCCGCGGTCGACACGCCAGCCTCGACCAAGACCTCCTTCATCCACGCCTTGGAGCCCTCCAGACGGGCACCGTCAGCGCCCGGCCCAAAGACCAGCTGGCCGGCGCCCCGCAGGCGGTCGGCCAGCCCGGCGACCAGTGGCGCCTCGGGGCCGATCACGAAGAGGTCGGCGTCGATTTCGCTGGGCGGCATGTCCACCGACCCGGGGATGCCCGGGTTGCCGGGAGCCACCACCACGTCATGGTGATGGCCTAGTACGTGGGCCAGCGCGTGTTCCCGCCCTCCGGAACCGACCACACAAACCCTCATGCGTCCCTCCACCCCGCGGCCGGCCGGCTCAGACGGCGAACCGCAGGACCTGGTGACGACCCGGGCCGATACCCACCATGTCCACCGGAACACCGACCTGATGCTCAACGAAGGCCAGGTAGTTCTCGGCCTCGCGTGGCAGTTGCGACCGTTCGGTGATATCGGAGAGGTCCACTCCCCAACCGGGTAGATCCTCGTAAATCGGTATGGCCCGATGTAGGACCGACTGGTGGTACGGCAACTGGTCGTGGCGCTCGCCGTCGGCCTCGTAGGCCACGCAGACCCGGATGGTTTCAAGCTGGTCGAGCACATCGAGCTTGGTGATAGCTAGTTCAGAGAGCGAATTGACCCGGGCCGCGTACCGAAGCATCACGGCATCCAACCATCCCGGACGGCGTCGCCGACCCGTATTGGTGCCGTACTCGTGGCCAACGTCCACGAGGTAGTCGCCGACCTCGTCGAACAGTTCGGTGGGGAACGGTCCGGCACCCACGCGGGTGACGTAGGCCTTAGCAATCCCGATGACCCGGTCGATGTCACGCGGGCCGATACCCGCGCCCGTGCACGCTCCACCGGCCACCGGATTCGACGAGGTCACAAATGGGTAGGTGCCGTGGTCGACGTCCAGGAAGGTGGCCTGAGCGCCCTCCATAAGGACGCGACCGCCACCGTCTAATTCGTCGTGGACCAGGCCGACGGCATCGCAGATGTGGGGAGCCAACCGGGGGGCGCACCAGCCCAAGTACTCCTCGGCCACCTCGTCGGCATCGACGGGCAACCGGTTGAAGACCCGGGTCAGCACCTTGTTGGTGTGCTCGAGGGCGGCTCGCAACTTCTCGCGGAAGATCTTCTCATCGAGAAGGTCCTGGACCCGGATGCCGACCCGCATGGACCTGTCGGCGTACGCCGGACCGATACCCCGCTTGGTGGTACCCAACTTGTTCTTGCCTAGGTGGCGCTCGTGGAGAGCATCGAGTTCCTGGTGGTACGGGAGGATCAAGTGGGCGTTTCCGCTGAGGCGGAGATTGGCCGTCGACACGCCGCGGGACTCGAGCATGTCCATCTCGGCAATGAGGACGCGGGGATCAACCACCACGCCATTGCCGATGACCGGGGTGACGTGGGGATAGAGGACACCACTGGGAACGATCTGGAGGGCAAAGGACTCGCCGTCGACCACCAGCGTGTGGCCGGCGTTGTGGCCACCCTGGTAGCGGACGACCATCGACATCTCGCCAGCGACGAGGTCGGTGAACTTGCCCTTGCCCTCGTCGCCCCACTGTGTCCCTACGACGACGGTCGCGGGCACGGCACCTCTCCTGGATCGGGTCCCTTACGGATCGAGCCTACCGCCCTCATGAACGCCCAGTTCCGTCGGTTTAGTCGCCGATCGGGACCATTTCGGGGGTTAATCCTGCGCGTTCGCCGCGCAGGATCCAAAGTCTCCCCAGCCCCCTGTGGACAACCCCCACCCACCAGTGGAGACAAGGGCTCTGCTGTGGACTGGGACGCGTTCTCGTTGCCTCCAGATGGCCAAAATACAGCGTTATGAAGGCCTGGATCCACTTCGAGAACCGGTGGGAAACCGCAGGTCAGCGGGTCCGGCGGCCCCGGTAGATGGTGACGCTCTGATCCACCGGGACGAGGTCGCGGCGGTACTGGCGGTGCACGTTGGCGACCGCCTGATCACCCTCCAATCGCGTGGTGGCCAACTCGGCCTCGAGACGAGCCACTTCGGCTTCGAGGGCCAGCACCCGCTTTACCCCGGCGAGGTTCAGGCCCTCCTCGGTGAGCTGGGCGATCCGCAGCAGCATGACGATGTCAGTCTCGCTGTACCGACGGTTGCCCCCGGTTGTGCGGGCCGGGTCTACCAGGCCACGGCGCTCGTAGATCCGAAGGGTCTGGGGATGCATGCCGGCTAGCTCGGCGGCCACCGAGATGACGTAGACGGCCTGATCGGGTCCGGGGCGGGGCAGGGGGCTCATGGGGTCTCACCGTTGAGTCTGTCAGGCGACGGATCTTCATGTTTTTGAGGTTCCTGTTCCTGGGGTTCCTTCGGATTCCTCCGGGCAGCCATCGCCTCGGCCAGGACCTCGACAGCTTCAATCTCCGCCTCGGTGGGATCGGTGAGCACGTCAACCTCGACGCTGACCAGCAGATCACCGGTCCCTCCCTTCTCCGGGACACCACGCTTCTTTACCCTGAAGGTTTGGCCACTGCGGGTCCCGGCCGGCACCTTGAGCGTCACCGTGCCACCGTCCAGGAGGGGCACCTCAATCTCGGAACCCAGAACCGCCTGGGGGTAGGTCACCGGAACAGACACCGTGAGGTGTCGCCCTCGCCGACCGAACCGGATATCGGGTTCGACGGCCACCACGATGAACAGGTCGCCATCGGGTCCGCCTCGACCCGGCTCGCCGCGCCTCTTCAGGCGAATGCGTTGTCCCTCGTCGACGCCGGCGGGGATCCGGACCTTGACCTCCCGGGGGCGTCGCTCGACCCCACTCGCTTGGCACGACCCACACGGGTCGTCGATCTGGCTACCCCGACCACCGCATTGGCCACAGGGCCGGCTGAACGAGAACGGGCCCTGATCCTCGGCCTGGACGCCGCGGCCGCGACAGGCCCCACAGGCCGTCGGCCGGGTTCCTGGGCGGGCGCCGCTTCCCGAACAGGTGCTGCAAACCGTGTCGCTGACCAAATGAACCGAGGTGGTGACGCCATTGACCGCTTCGGTAAACGAAAGAGTGAGGCGGGTCTCGAGGTCGGCGCCGCGCTGGCCCCGGCCGCTACCTCGGCCACCGTTGAACGCGCCACCGAACAGGTCGCCCAGGTCAAATCCGCCCATGCCACCAGTACCTGGGAATCCACCCCCCATGCCTCCGCCCGGGCCGGGGCCGAATCCACCCATGGGACCCATCTGCCGGATCTGGTCGTACTCGGCCCGGCGAGACTCGTCGCCCACAACGTCGTAGGCGGCCGAGACCTCCTTGAACCGGGCCTCTGAGGTCGCGTCACCCGGATTGGCGTCGGGGTGCAACTGGCGGGCCAATTTCCGGTAGGCCTTGGTGATCTCCTTGGCCGACGCCTCCTTCGAGACGCCTAGCGAGGCGTAGAAGTCCTTCTCGAACCACTCGCGCTGGGCGGTCATCGGGTGGGCTCCTCGTCCGGTTCGGTTCGGATCGCGGCTCAGCCGCGCACGCGGACCATGGCCGGGCGCAGCACGCGTCCTTCCCACGCATAGCCGCGCCGCAGGACCTCGATGACTACCTGTCCGGCATCATCTCCATCGGCGGCCGGCTCGTGGAGCACGGCATCGTGTCGGTTGGGGTCGAACGGCTCATCGACCGGATCGAGCACTTCGAGTCCGACAGGCTCCAAGGCCTGGACCAGCGACGCCCGGATGGGGGCCACATCGTCAGCGCCGTGTTCAAGGGCCAGATCGCAGGCGTCGAACACGACCAGAAGCTTCTCGGCCAGATCACCACGGGCCCGACCACCCACCTCGGTGGTGCGACGGTCGGCCTGCTTTCGGTAGTTGGCGAACTCGGCTGTCACCCGTTGGAGGTCCGACAGGTACCCGTCCCGCTCAGCTTCCAGAACAGCCATCAATTCTAGAACCGGGTCACCGGTCCCCTCGGCCTCGTCCACCGGTAGACCCTCAACCGGGATCTCATCGGAAGCTGTCGAATCGACGGTGTTGTCGACCTCTCCGGTCGGCGGAGCGTCGGACACTGACCCGGAGATCTCTGTCGAAGGGTCTGTGGACGGGAATCCGTCGTGCACGTCATCGGGTGACTGGCTTTCCGAGGACGCGCCGTCACCGCTCATGACTCGTCGACGATCTCCGCGTCAACCACGTCGTCGTCGGATCCGTCGGCAGACCCGCTCGCGCCGGCCGCATCCGAATCGGCCTGGGCGGCCTCGTACAGCCGCTGACCGAACTCCTGACTAGCGGCCATGAGCGCTTCGGTGGCCGAGCCGATGGCCTCGACGTCGTCCTCGCCCAAGGCCTTCTTCAGACCCTCGAGCTTCTCAGTGACGTTGGTGGTCTCATCCTCGGTGAGCTGGTCGCCCTGGTCGGCCAGCAACTTGTCGGTCTGGTACACGAGGTTGTCGGCGTTATTGCGAACCTCAGCCTCTGCCTTGCGCTTCTGATCCTCATCAGCATGGGACTCCGCATCGCGCACCATCTGATCGATGACGTCCTTGTCCAACGACGACTGACCGGTGATGGTCATGGACTGCTCGTTGTCGGTCGCTCGGTCCTTGGCCGACACGTGAACAATGCCGTTGGCGTCGATGTCGAAGGTGACCTCGATCTGGGGGGTTCCCCGGGGGGCGGGCGGCAGGTCGACCAGCTGGAACTTGCCCAGCGTCTTGTTGAACTGTGACATCTCGCGTTCGCCCTGCAGCACGTGGATCTCGACGGACGGCTGGCCGTCCTCGGCGGTGGTGAAGACCTCGGACCGCTGAATCGGAATAGTGGTGTTGCGCTCGATGAGCCGGGTCATGACGCCGCCCTTGGTTTCAATGCCCAATGACAGCGGGGTCACGTCGAGCAGGAGCACGTCCTTGACTTCGCCGACCAGCACACCGGCCTGGACCGCGGCGCCGATGGCCACGACCTCGTCCGGGTTGACGTTCTTAGACGGGTCGCGACCGGCAATCTCCTTAGCCAGATCGACCACCGCGGGCATCCGGGTAGAGCCGCCGACCAGAATCACGTGGTCGACCTCGCCCTTGGAGAGACCGGCGTCCTTCACGGCCTGCTCGAACGGCGACCGGCAACGGGCCAGCAGGTCAGCGGTGAGCTCTTGGAACTTGGCCCGGGTGAGCGTGTAGTCGAGGTGCAACGGCCCGGAGTCGGTAGCCGTCACGAACGGCAGGTTGATCTGCGTCTGCTGAACCTGGGACAACTCGATCTTGGCCTTCTCGGCGGCCTCCTTGAGGCGCTGGGCGGCCATGGCATCAGCACCCAGGTCGACACCGTGATCATTGCGAAACGAGGTGACGAGCCACTCGATGACCGCGTCGTCCCAGTCGTCGCCGCCGAGGCTGGTGTCGCCGTGGGTGGCCTTCACCTCAAAGACACCGTCACCGATTTCGAGCACCGACACGTCGAACGTGCCGCCGCCGAGGTCGAAGACGAGAATCGTCTGCTCGGAGTCATCCTTGTCGAGGCCGTAGGCCAGTGCAGCGGCCGTGGGCTCGTTGATGATCCGCAGCACCTCGAGGCCGGCGATCTGGCCCGCCTCCTTGGTAGCGGTGCGCTGGGCATCGTCGAAATAGGCGGGCACCGTGATGACAGCCTGGTCGACGGTGGTCCCGAGGTAGGCCTCGGCGTCACGCTTGAGCTTCTGGAGCGTGCGGGCCGAGATCTCCTGAGCGGTGTAGTCCTTGTCGTCGATGTTCTCGGTCCAACTGGTGCCCATCTGGCGCTTGACAGACCGGATGGTGCGCCCCGGGTTGGTGATGGCCTGTCGCTTGGCCACCTCGCCGACGAGGACCTCGCCGTCCTTGGCGAACGCAACCACCGACGGAGTCGTACGCGAGCCCTCGGCGTTAGCGATGACGACGGGGTCGCCGCCCTCGAGGACGCTGACGACCGAGTTGGTGGTTCCGAGGTCGATTCCCACGGCCTTACCCATGATTGGTGCTCCTATTTCCTTTTGAGGTTTTTCTGCTGCGATTGTTCTGTTGCAGTTCTTCTGCGGCGGCCCGGACCCTGTGTGGGTCAGGTCCGACGCAGAAGATCTGTCGAAAGGGCGGATGGGGCCCCGTCGGCCCGGGTTGGGGGAGGGATCCCGGTACCGACGGTGCAGGCTATGGACTGCCTGTCATGGCACCACCCTTTATTTATATATAAGACTCTAGTTAGTTGAGTGCATCTATAGCAACTTCTGAAGCCGGATTTCTCATAACCGACGAAAAGCCATCCAGTACGGTGGTCTGATGCCCACGTTGATCCTGCTCAGGCACGGCCAGAGCACCTGGAACGCCACCAACCAGTTCACCGGCTGGTACGACTGCGACCTGACCCCACAGGGCGAGGCCGAAGCGCAGGCCGGGGCCCGACTACTGGCCGGGGCCGGGCTCCTCCCCGACGTGGTCCATACTTCGCTGCAGATCCGGGCCATCCGGACCGCCGAGCTCGCCCTGGCCGAACTTGGGCGGTCATGGATCCCGGTGCGTCGGGACTGGCGGCTTAACGAACGCCACTACGGCGACCTCACTGGTCTCAACAAGGCCGAGACCAGGCAACGTCACGGCGACGAACAACTCCAGGCCTGGCGTCGCGGCTATGCGACCCCGCCGCCACCCATTGCCGACGACAACCCGTTCAACCCCAACGACGACGAGCGCTACGCCGACATCGAACCGCCGCTGGCCGAATGCCTGGCCGACGTCGTGGTCCGGATGCTCCCCTACTGGGACGAGGCCATTGCCCCCGACCTGCGAGCTGGACGGACGGTGCTGGTGGCCGCCCACGGAAACAGCCTCCGAGCCCTGTGCAAGGAACTGGACGGCATCTCCGACGAGGACATCACCGATCTGAACATCCCGACGGGCACGCCACTGCGCTACGACCTGGACGACGTCCTCCGGCCGCTGGAGGCCATGCCTGTCCTGGAACGATCACTGGATCCCGAGGCCGCCCGGGCCGCCGCCGAGGCCGTGGCCCGTCAGGCCGGCTGAACTGGCCCCTCGAACTGGCCCAGAAAACGAGCCGACACGCAACGGGCCGGGGTCCTGCTGATCTGTGGGCCGGGCCGAAAGGTCATCCGACGATCACCGGCTGGTCCGACCCGTTTGCAACCGTCCCGTTTCCAACCGGATTGGGCCGCCCTACCAGAGTTCGCGGAGGCCAGCGGAAGCGACCGTGATAACCCGCGACAGATAGTCTCCGGTCGCCATGACTGACACTTCTGCACCCGACGAGACCACCCGGCGGTTCCGCCCCAACCACGCCGTCATCGGGCTGGGCGTCCTGGTCGCCCTGTTCACCGCGGCATCCGGCGTTGCCTCACTGGTCAACGAGTTCCACGACGACTCCCCGATCACCCGCGAAGTCTTCGCCAACATTCCGGGACCGTTGAAGTTGGCCTTCTACTCCGTCATCCCGATGCTGATCGTCTACGGGGCCGTCCTGTTCTCCTACCGAGTCCAGAACTGGCAGCGGGGCGCCCCCGACGACCGGTCCACGAAGCCGGCCAACGCCAAGCGGCGATTCGGTGATTTCCGGTCCGGCGTCTACATGCAGACCCTGCTTCGGGAGCCCGCAGCAGGCGTCATGCACGCCCTCATCTACTTCCCGTTCCTGATCCTGCTGGCCGTGACCACGGTGCTGGAAATCAACCACCAGGTCCCGGAGGGCCTCAAGTTCCTGCACGGCGACGTGTACCGGGCCTACACCGCGGTGGGCGACATCGCCGGTGTGCTCTACCTCATTGGCGTGACGTGGGCGGTGCTGCGGCGCTACGGACCCCGCCGGTTCCGGCCCTATCGCATCCGCATCAAGTCCAAGCCGGAGCACGCCGCGGTGCTGCTCATCTTCCTGGCCATCGGTGTCACCGGCTTCGGCGCCGAGGCGTTCCGCATCGCCCTGCAGGACACCGCCCCCGGCGGGCACGGTGCCGATCCCGAGACGTGGTCGGTGGTCGGCTACCCATTGGCCATGGCCATCGGCGAGGCCGAGTGGCTAGTCGACGACGTGGCCGGGTGGCACCAGGGCTGGTGGATCGCCCACGTGGCCTCGTTCATGGCCTTCCTGGCCCTGCTGCCCATCACGATGATCCGTCACATGTTCACGTCGCCGTTGAACATGTACCTGAAGGACCGGTCCCGCCCCAAGGGCGCCATGAAACCGATGCCCAACCTCATGGAGACCGAGTTGGAGAGCTTCGGTGCATCGACCATCGAGGACTTCACCTGGAAGCAGCTACTGGACACCGACTCGTGCACCATGTGCGGCCGCTGCACCAGCGTCTGCCCGGCGCATGCCACCGGCAAGCCGCTGGACCCCCGAGAGATCGTGCTCAAAACCGGCGAGGTCATGGCAGCTACCGGCCAGACGGCAGTGTCTCCCCCCATCGGGACCGATGCCGAGGTCACCGTTCCGGCCAACTGGATGTTCGACCGCATCACCAACGATGAGCTCTGGTCGTGTACGTCGTGTCGGGCGTGTGACGAGATCTGCCCGGTCAACATCGAAATCCTGGACAAAATCCTGGACATGCGTCGCTACCTGTCGCTTATGGAGTCTGACTTCCCTAGCGAGTTGGGAGCGGCCTACCGGTCAATGGAGAACTCGGGCAACCCGTGGGGCCTGTCCCAGAGCGAGCGGGCTGACTGGGTGGGCGACCTGGAGGGCATCGAAGTGCTCGACGGCGGCGACCCCTTCGAGGCCGAGTACCTCTACTGGGTGGGTTGCGCCGGATCGTTCGACGACAAGAACAAGAAGGTCTCACGGGCGATGGCCACGCTCATGCAGCGGGCCGGTGTGTCGTTCTCAATCCTCGGTCCGGCCGAGATGTGCACCGGCGACCCGGCCCGACGATCAGGCAACGAGTACATCTTTCAGATGCTGGCCATGCAGAACGTCGAGACGCTCGACGGCATGGGCGTCAAGAAGATCATCACCCAGTGCCCGCACTGCTTCAACACGCTGGCCAACGAGTACCCGCAGATAGGCGGGCACTACGAGGTGGTGCACCACAGCCAATTCCTTGAATGGCTGATCGCCGACGGAAAGCTGGATATGAGCGATGCCCGACTCGACGAGCGAGTCGTGTACCACGACTCCTGCTACCTGGGTCGCCACAACGACGTCTACTCAGCGCCCCGCAACGTGATCGGAAGCCTGGCCGGCATCGATCTGGTGGAAGCCAACCGCCAGGGCACCAAGGGGATGTGCTGCGGTGCGGGTGGCGGCCGCATGTTCATGGAGGAACACATCGGCAAGAACATCAACGTCGAACGCTCACAGGAACTACTGGCCACCGGCGCGACACGCATCGCCACAGCGTGTCCGTTCTGCTTCATCATGATCGACGACGGCGTGAAGGGTGAAGGCATCGACGAGTCCGACGTGAAGGTGGGCGACATCGCCCTACACCTCCTCGAAGCACTCGACGCCGGCTCCGAGTAGCGGGTTCCCCAACGGCAAGCTCCCTCGTCACGAGCGCCCGCCCGCGAATCAGCGGTTGAAGTTTTCCCAGTAGCGACTAGGTCGCGGGCCTTCCTGGCCCCGGTACTTCGACCCGAGCTCGCTTGACCCATAGGGTCGATCGGCCGCCGTGGTCATCCGGACGAACGAGATTTGTCCAATCTTCATGCCCGGATAGAGGGTGATGGGGAGGCTGGCCACGTTGGACAGCTCAAGGGTGAGCTGTCCGTCCCAGCCGGCGTCCACGTAACCGGCCGTCGAGTGGATGAGCAGCCCTAGTCGTCCGAGGCTCGACTTGCCCTCCAGACGGGCCACCAGATCATCGGGGACGGTGACGCGTTCCGAAGTAGAGCCGAGCACGAACTCACCCGGGTGGAGGATGAACGGATCGTCCTCGTCGGCCTCAACCTGCTCGGTGAGCTCAGTGAGGTCCTCGCGAACGTCGATGTGGCCCATGGTGTGATTGCGGAACACGAGGAACCGGTGATCGAGGTGTAGGTCGATCGACGACGGCTGTACGCAGGAGTCGTCGAACGGCTCAACCACGATGCGGCCCGCGGCGATCTCCTCACGGAGGGTTCGGTCGGAGAGGATCATGCGGCGCTGATGCTACCCAGCCGCCCGGTCGGCAATGAGCGAGAGGATCTCAAACATCACGGCCATCGACCGGTAACTGGTGATGGCGTTGGGTGAGTCGACGGTCGGCATGAGGCACACCACGTCGCCACCAATCACGTTCTTTCCCCGTACCGACCGTAGGAGTTGAGTGACTTGGTCGATGCCAAAGCCCTCGATGCCGGCCTCGATGTTGGCCACGCCGGGAGCCACCGTCGGATCGAGGCAGTCCAGGTCAAAGGTGATGTAGAGCGGTCGGTCGCCAATGCGCTCGTCTATGACCTCCATGACCCGCTCGGGGCCCATCTCGTCGTAGTCAACCTTGCGGATCACTTCGTAACCCAGTGCGTACGACGGGTCAGTCCAGCCCAGCGAACGGACGTTGCCCCGGATGCCGACCTGAACCGAGTGGGTGGGGTCCACGTGACCCTCCTCGACGAGGTAGCCGGCCCAGTGGGCAGCCGACTTCACCGCTCCGAGGAAGTGCGGAATGGAGTGATAGGCGTCAGTGTGGGCGTCGAAGTGCAGCAGACAGGCTTTCTCGCCGCCGGTAAGGCGAGCCCCTTCGCCGGCGATGCCCTGGAGAATCCCACCGGTAATGGAGTGGTCCCCGCCGATCGACACCGGCCGGCACCCTGCCTCGCCAACCTCGCGGTAGAAGTCGGTGATGGCCTCGATGCAGGCCTCGTTGTCGTTGGCCCGGGGCAGGGGGACGTCACCCAGGTCGTGGATACGGGACGCCTCCCACGGGTCGAGTCCGAACGCGTCGTGGACCCGCCGGCCAAGAGCCGAGATGTCCCGGACGGCCCGGGGGCCAAGGTGCTGGTCACGTTGGGTGGTGCCGTTGCCCGTACTGTGAGGCACCCCGATCAAACCGATGTCGGCGTTGGCCGGGTCGGGATCGTGTTCGCACCGGAACAGCGTGGGGATGCCGTGCCAGTACAGGCCCTCCATCATCCGGTCCTGGTCAGTCCGCTCCATCACCTCTCCTAGTCCTTCTGTCCTGCTCTCGTTAGCCGCCGAACCGGAAGCGCCTTCTCAGCGGCGGGGGTTCCTACTGAATACGTCGCGGATCAGCGGCAGGTAGTACTCGAACGGGTTCGAGTCGTAGGACGGGTCGAAAGCCGGGGCGTCGTACTCCGAACAGAACGTGGCGCAGTGGTCGAAATGCTCGTGGCCGTCAAACTTGTCGCGGGTGTCGCGGTCCATGCCGAGGTGGTGCCAGAAGTAATAACCCTGGAAGATTCCGTGGTTTTCGACCATCCAATGGTTGGCCTCCGACACGAAAGGCTTGAGGATCGCCGCGGCCACGTCAGGATGGTTGTACGGGGTGAGCGGATCACCGATGTCGTGCAGAAGGGCGCAAAGCACGTACTCGTCGTCACGGCCATCGCGTTCGGCCCTGGTGGCCGTCTGGATGCTGTGTTCGAGCCGGTCCACGGGGAAACCCCCGTAATCATTCCGAAGGTGTTCGAACTGCTCAATGATTCGGTCGGGCAGCCCCTGTTCGAGTTCGGCCCGCTGTTCCATGATCACCATCCAGTCCTCCTTCGTGGAGGTGGACATGTCGGTGAACGAAGCCCGGGGGCCCGGATCGATCAGATCGGTCATGCGAAGTCTCCTATTTCAAATGCGTCGAATGTTCTGCCTAGAAAGTCAACCATGGTCACCGCGTCGGCATCGGAGCCGGTACCGGGGTCACCAACAACCACTGGTGCCGGTGCCTCTCCTGGAGGCGGTTCATGCCTCGGCTTCGTCGTCGATAGGTCGCCCCGAAGCCAAATCCTCGGGCAACGGCCGGACTCGGGTCCGCCGCTTGCGACGCTCGGGAATCATGTCGCGCATCTCGTCGAGGCGGCCGAAGCAAAGCAGGCGGTCGTTGGCCTCGAGTTCCCGCTGGCGACGGGGATTGGGGATGACCTGGGCGCCGCGATGCAGGGTCAGTACCGATATGTCGCGTTCCAGTAGGCCGGACTCCTCGATGGTTTGGCCGACGAACGTGCCGTCCTCACGAACCAGGAGCTCGGCCACGCCGTAACCCGTGCTAACCGTGAGGCGTTGGCGAACGTCCAACTCGGGGAAGGCCACTTGGTCATCGATGTAGTCGATGACCGCGCCGGCAATGTCCAGTCCGGTGGCCGATTCGATGCCCTCCAGACCAGGCGACGAGTTGACCTCCATGACCAGCGGGCCGTCGACTCCCTCCAGCATGTCCACCCCAGCCACCCGTAGGCCCATGATCTGGGCGGCCCGCACCGCGGTGGTCTCATACTCCTCGTCCAGTTCAACGGCCTCGACGGTGCCGCCACGGTGCACGTTGGAGCGAAACTCGTCTCCCGCCGCGGTACGTCTCATGGCACCAACCACCCGGTCACCGACCACCAGCGCCCGGACATCACGGCCTCGAGATTCCTCCACAAAGGCCTGGATGAGCACATTCTGCTTAGCGCTCTGGAGGGTCTCGATGATGGCCGAGGCCACCCGGGTGTCGGGGGCCAAGATCACCCCGATGCCCTGAGTTCCCTCCAGCAACTTGATGACCACCGGGGCGCCACCTACCCGTTCGATGGCCGGTAGTACGTCGTCGCGGTTGCGGGCAAAGGCGGTAGCCGGCATCCCAATCTCGTGGCGGGACATGATCTGGATGGCCCGGAGCTTGTCGCGCGAATTGGCGATGCCGTTAGCGGTATTGGGTGTGTAGATGTCCATCTGCTCGAACTGGCGAACCACCGCGGTGCCGAAATAGGTAATCGACGCTCCAATCCGGGGAATGATGGCGTCGTAGTCCTCGATGGGTTGGCTGCGGTGCGCCATATCCGGACCGTCTCCAGCCAGATCGATGGCAAAGCGCAGTGTGTCCAACACGTCGACCTCGTGACCCCGGTCCAGGGCCGCGAGGTGCAGCCGCATCGTCGAGTACGAGTCAGGCTGTCGGGAGAGGATGGCGAGCTTCACGCCGACTCCGGGATCGTGCGGGGAGATTCTGGTGGCACCATTATGGGGTGAATCGGTGGGCGGACGCCCGCCAAACCGCTAGGAGACGACCTCGTGCCCGAGAATAAGCGGAAGCGCTCACCGAATAAGCCTCCGCCCGCGCTCGGTTGGCGTGAGTGGGTGGGTCTACCCGAACACGGCTTGGAGTGGGTGAAGGCCAAGGTCGATACCGGGGCCCGCACATCGTCACTGCACGCTGCCGGGCTGCACACCTTCGAAGTCGAGAACCGTGAATGGGTGCGGTTCTCGATCTACCCGTGGCAGCGATCGACGACCGATGCCATCCAGATCGAGGCCCGGGTGCTGGACCGCCGCCGGGTCCGCTCGTCCAGTGGCACGACCGAGCGGCGCCCCGTGGTGGTACTCCCGGTGCGAATGGGCAACAAGATCTATGACGTGGAGTTCACCCTCACTAGACGCGACGAGATGGGCTTCCGGATGCTGCTCGGCCGTCAGGCTCTTCGGGGCCGGTTCCTGATCGACACCGGCCGGTCCTACCTCCTGGGCCAGCCGCCTCGCACCGAACGACGGGCCAACCGGACCCCAAGTTCTGAGACGAACCCCAAGCCGGACAGAAACCCCGAGGTGTTCCCCGGTCCAAAGTCGGACCAAACTCCGACCAATGGCTGAACACGGATCGATCATCATCGGCGGGCACGAGGTCCGACAGGGCACCACCGACCACTTCGAATTGCCCATCGGTCGTCTGGTAACCGGAACCGACATGGCCCTACCCGTCCGGGTGGTCCATGGGGCCAAGCCCGGGCCGACCGCCTGGCTCAACGCTGCCATCCACGGCGACGAGGTAGGTGGCGTGGAAGTCATTACCCGGGTGCTTCGGGATCTCGACCCGATGGCCATGCGGGGAACGGTGCTAGCCGTGCCGGTAGTCAACGTGTGGGGCTTTATGGGCGGAGACCGGTTCCTGCCCGACCGCCGCGACCTCAACCGCTCGTTTCCGGGGTCACCATCGGGTTCGCTGGCCGCCCAGATCGCCCACCTGTTCATGACCGAGGTAGTGGGCCGCTCAGTGGTGGGCATCGACCTCCACACGGCGAGCGACCACCGGTCGAACCTGCCTCAGATCCGGGCTGATCTGGACGACCCGGAGACCCGGCGTCTGGCCGAGGCCTTCAGTGCTCCTGTGATGGTGCACGCCCGAAACCGGGCGGGGACACTGCGGCAGGCCGCCACGCGACGTGGGGCCACCGTGTTGCTCTACGAGGCCGGTGAGGCACTGAGATTCGACGAGACGGCCATCGCCACCGGAGTGGACGGGGTACGACGGGTGCTGGCCGCCATCGAGATGATCGACGGGCCGACCGCTGCGGAAGACCCGTCTGCCGAGTCCCGGGCCGCCGGCTGGGTCCGGGCCGGGCGCAGCGGCATCCTCCACCTGAGCGTCGACCTGGGTGACCGGGTCGAGCACCGACAGGTGCTGGGCACCATCGACGACGCCTTCGGTAACGCGGTGGCCGCCGTCCGGGCATCGAGGGGCGGCATGGTCATTGGGGTGACCCGCTCGCCGCTCGTCAACCGCGGCGACGCGGTGGCCCACCTGGCCGAAATCACCTGAACGAGGTCTACGGGAGCAGCCGGGCGGAAGGGAACCCGATGGGCGTCGCTACGCTGGCGGCTCTCCGCGGGTGTAGTTCAATGGTAGAACCCCAGCTTCCCAAGCTGATGACGGGAGTTCGATTCTCCTCACCCGCTCGCTGACCGACCCGAGGTCAACGCCTACGGCCGCCCCGGGCCACCTCAGCCTCCCGCTTGACCCGGGTGAGCTCCACCCGGGCCTCCATGGCCTTGTAGTGCTCATCCAATGGGAAGCACCCCGACACCAGGCCGTTTCGGGGCGCGGTGGTGCAGTCGCTGAACGTCCGACAAAGGCGGCGACGATCCAGGGGACGACCGGCCAGCACGTCGGACGGCAGGTCCGGGTAGCTGAGCACCATCCTCCCGAGACCCACGGCATCCACCCGGCCGGCCCGTACCTCGGCCTGGGCCACGTGGGCCAGCCACTCCTGGAGGTACGAGTAGCCCGAACCGACGAAGGCCAGTTCAGGGTGTCGGGCCCGTAGAGCAGCGGTGGCACCGATCAACCGGGCCACCTCGACCAGTGGATCAGCCGGTGGGAGGTAGCCGTCCGACGGCGGGAAGTAGGCCGGTCGCTGGGCGTGCGGGCAGTGGTAGGGGCTCCCGGCCGTGGCGCACACCATGGACACTCCGGCGTCGGCCAGCATCCCCAGCAACCGGTCGGGTTCGGACAGGTCGAGGCCGGTCCCCGTTCCGTCACCGCCGAAGGCGAACCGGTACGGAGCCTCGACGGCTGGGCGGCCCACCCCGTCGGGCCCCGCCTCGTGGGGAGCCAGGTCGTACAGGCTGAGCCGGACCCCGAGGCCTAGGTCGGGGACCGCGGCACGGATGGCAGCCAACGTGCCCAGTTGGAAGCGGGCCCGATCCTCGAGGGCTCCGCCATACGACCCGTCGCGGTCCACCCCGCTGAGTAACTCGTGTAGCAGGTAGCCGTGGCAGGCCTTGACGTCCACGAAGTCGAAGCCGGCCTCGGCGGCCACCTCGGCAGCGACCACGAAGTCGCCCATCAGGTCATCCAACTCCCCGTCGCTCAAGACGCTCGATTCGTCGAGCGGAACCCAACCGTCCAATACGGGGTGCCGGTAGGCGATCCGGGGGACCGGTGACCCGTCGGGCCGGGACCACCGACCCGAGTGGGTGAGCTGCAGGCCGACCACCAGGTCGTTGGTGGGACCATGGCGTCCGGCGTGGGCGGCCACCAACCGGGATCGCAGTCCACCCAGGTCGTCGACGCTGGAAGGCCCGATGCACAGCTGGTTGGGGTTGGCCCGGCCGTCGACCCGCACGGCGACGGCCTCGCCACCCCACACGAGCTTGGCCCCACCGGCCCCGAAGCGTTCCCACCGTCGGGCCACCAGGTCGGTGGGGCGCCCGTCGGTGGTCCCGTCCCAGCCCTCCATGGGCAGCACGGCGAACCTGTTGCCGACCGTGCGCGCGGTGCTCCCGGCGAGGGCCACCGTCCAAGGTCGGGCCAGGGGGGCGTCCGGTCCCACCTCCAGGTCGTCATCCAGGCACAGGTCCGTACCCGTCTCCAGGTCGAGTTCGGCGAGCCGGTCCCGGACGGCGGCCACGTCGGCCAGCCGACGGACCTGGGTGATGCGGTCCCGGGTGCTCATGGCGTCCTCAGAGGGTGGCCTCGAGCCGTCGGGCGATGTCACCCAGGATCTCCATGTCGGACCCGGGCCTGCGGGGCGCTCCGTCGGGGATCCGGCTGGAGCCGATCCACCCCCGGAGTTCCAGGAATAGGGCGGCGTCGTGGCGGTAGCCGGGTACGGGGTCCCGGAAGGTGAAGAACCCGAGGTACTGCAACAGGTCGTTGAGCTCGTGGAACGTCGGGTCCCCGGTCGCCCAGCGACGGTCCCGCTCGGCGAAGGCGTCGGGGGCGAACGTGGACAGCCCCAGCAGGTAGTCCGAGCCATACATGACCATGTCGATGGCCAGGTCGTTGCCGGTCAGCACCAGGAAGTCGGGTCGCACCTCGTCGCGCACGGCCAGGCGCTCCCACTCAAGGCCACGGTCCAGGGACGAGTGCTTGGCCCCCACGCAGGCCCCGACCTCCAGCAGGCCCCGGTAGGCGTCGAGGTCGTAGATCCGGCCGTAGGGCACGAACATGGGGCCCAATTCGAAGGCCAGGAACCGGTCACACTGCTCGGCGATCGATGCGTGAGCGCCCACCCAGCCATCGCCGTCCCGGCTAATCAGGCCGTGGGTGGGGAACACGATGGGGGTACCGCCAGCCGCCTCGATACGTTCCACCTCCCGGCGGTAGCCGTCCAGGTCGAACGGATCGCCGGGCCGGTCGTCGAGGTGGGCACCGGCCACGAAGTCGTCGCAGTGGGCGGCAGCCACATCCAACACCCGGCACTTGGTGACCGCGTCCAGCAGCTGCACGAAGCCGGTGTCCATGTTGACTGCCGGGGTCAGGCCGGCCTCGGCGGTCCGTGCCACGTGGGCGGCCAGGCCGTCGAAGTCCACCGAGCCGTCATCGTGGTGGGGCAGGAGGATGGCCGACATGCCCGTGATGGTCCGGCCGGGCCGCACCGGGGGGGCACCGGGCATCAGTCGGTCTCCCGAGTGGGGAGCCTGATGAGCGACTCGATGTCAGCCCCCTCGTGAGGCTCGGATTCGCGGTCGCGGAAACGCTCCAGCAGCGCGACGGCCTCGACGGGCGGCGGAGGCAGCTGGCCGGGCTCCGGTCCGGCTCCAGTCGGGGCGGCCCAGGCCGTACAGGCCAGCACGTGCTCGCCGGGCTCCAGCGCGCAGGACAGTACCGGCACGGCGCTGGACGGGTCGACCATCGAGGCGTTGGGGGGCTGCGGTCGGACCGAGGCCTTCCGGGGTCCGGACCCGGCGGCAGGATGGTCGACGAGGCCGGTGACGTCGCGGACCGTGGCCAGCAGGGCCGATCCATCAGCGGTCGAGGTACGCACCTCGCTCTCCCCACCAACCAGGCGAAGCGAGTCGACGCCGACGGCGAAGCCAGTCTCCACCACACGAACGGCCCGTCCGGTCCGGATCAGGTGGACCCGGTGGTGGTGGGCCGCCCCGCCGACCAGGACAGTGTCGACCACCACGTCGGGCCACGGCCGCCACCGCGACCAGAGCATCGGACCCGTTTCGGCCTCGACGACCTCGACGTCCTCGATCCTTGAGCGGCTCCGTCGGTCGTCGCCGTCGACCAGCACAATGGTGGAGTCGGTCTCCGAAGCGCCCCAACCGAATTCGACCTCGCCGGTGAAGCCGTAGCGGGAGGAGTAGGCGAGCTTCTCGTACTTGGCCTCGACCTGTTCGATGAACCGGAGGCTCGTCGTGCGGCCGCCGGACAGCGCGACCGCGTGCACGTCGTCCCGGTCGACGATCCGGCCGGCCACCGTCTGGGCGACCGGGCCGTCGGTCGGACCGGGTCGGGCCTCGGGACCGGCCCAGAACGGGTGGTCGTCAGGGGCGGCCAGCCCGGCGAAGGCCTTCATGGCCCAGTAGGGCGACCCGGGCGAGTTGTACGCCTCGGCCAGGCGTCGGTTGTCGTAGCCGTACCCGACCGACAGCACGCCGTCACGGTCCGAGATGGGCCGGCCCGCCCACCAGCGGAGGTGTCGACCCCAGTGGCCGCGGGCCTCGGCCCACGGCACGGCCTCTACGTCGGCCAGGGCATAGGCACCCCAGAGGCTGGACTGGGCGAACCGGTAGGTCATGGAGCGGCCATAGGCGATGCCGGCCCCGTCGGGTCCGAACCAGTGGCTGAACTCGGGGCCGAAGAGCCGGGCCCGTTCGACGTAGCGGTCGGCCGCCTCCCGGTCGCCCAGGCCGGAGGCGTGGAGGATCAGCCCGTAGGTGTGGAAGGCGAAGGGCAGGTACCAGTCGACGTTGCCCAGGGTGCCATCGCGGGACCAGCCGTCGGCCACGTGGTAGTCCTCGATCCGCTCGACCGACCGCTGGCCAGCGCCCGCTTCCCCAGCAGCCCCAACTCGCTCGCGCCCCATGTGGACCAGGAGCCGGAAGTACTGCCAGTTGTTGGGAGCCGGCTCGAACTCGTCGATGCCGTCCAGCCAGGCAAGGACCCGCTGGCGGGCCGGGTCGTCCAGGGGTTCCCAGAGTTGGCCGGGGGTGAAGGCCAGGGCGAAGCCGACGGCCGCCATCTCGACCATCCGCTGGTCGTTGTCGCCTGCACACGGCCCCCAGTACTCGTCGCCGTCGGGGTCGGTCCCGGCGACCAGGCCGTCGCGCCAACGGTCCCAGTAATCGAAGTGGCCGCCGCCCACGGTCAGGGGGACGATCCCGTAGAGGGGGCGGGCCCAGCCCTCCAGCTCGGCCACCCGCCGTTCGAAGAGGGCGGCGCCGCTGCCCAGGCGGGCCCGGGCCCCACCGGGCGATAGGTGCCGGACAACCGGTTTCACGAGGTCGCGGACGGCCCGCTGGGCATCGGCCTTCGTGGCGAACGGGTTGCCGGCCAGTGGGTTGGCCCGGGGATCAGCCACCGTCGTCTCCTCTCCCTGCGTCCAGCCAGGTGCGAAGCGTGGTGGCGTCGTCGGCCAGCTGCCCCGGGTCGTCGTCCCGCACGTACTCGAGGAAAGCCCAGCGGTCACGGCCGGCATCGGTCCACGGGCCGTCGTCGGGCACCGCGGCCAGGGCCGGTTCCCAGAGGGAGGCTCCGTCGGCGAGCGGGTACCGGTCGGTGAAGCCGGTCCCCCACTGATACACGTGCAGGTGGGAGAGCCGACCGGCGACCCGGACGAGCTCGGCCACGGCCTCGGCGTCGTCGAGGGACACGAGCGGCTGCCAGTAGGTGAACAGGCCCGGGTGGTCCACCTCGGCCAGCACGGCGAGGGCGGACGCCGCGGTCTCGGTCAACGTCCCCACGTGGTATTCGAGCGAGGTCGTCAGGCCCCGGGCGTCGACGACGGCCGCCGCCTCGGCTACGCCGGCCACCACGGCGGCCCGTTCGTCGGCCGGGGCGTCCGGTCCGGTGCCATACGGGGTCCAGATCCTGACATTGGCCACGCCGAGGGCCAGCGCCGTGTCGGCCACCCGTTCGACCTCGTCGCGGGGAGTCTGCCCGGCCTGCACGTAGCTGCCGTAGGAGGGGCTGGTCAGGTTGGCCTCCCGGCACCGGTCGGCCACCCGGGCCGCCTCGGCCTCGTCCCCGACCGGGACGTGCACGTCGCTGCCCCACTCGACTCCGGCCAGGCCACCGGCCGCCGCCAGGTCGACGACCTCGTCGACCTCCAACTGGCGGAAGGTGATCGAACAGAGCCCGGGGCGGATCATGCGGGCCTCATGCGATCCGATCCAGGTCGGCCCGGACGACCGGGTGGATCGGCGGTTCACCGGCCACGAACCGTTCCACCTCGGTGACGGCCAGGTCCCCCATGCGGCCAACCTCGCTACCCAGGGACCCCGCGATATGTGGGGTCAGGACAGCACCCTCGTGGTCGTAGAGCGGCGAGTCGGCGGGTAGGGGCTCGGGGTCGGAGGTGTCGACGACGGCCCGGAGGCGACCCGACACGACCTCGGCGGTCAGGGCGTCGGTGTCGACGAGACCGCCCCGAGCCGTGTTGACGAGCCACGCCCCGTCTGACATGCGGGCCAGCTGGGCGGCACCGATCATGTGGCGGGTGGCCTCCAGCAGGGGGGCGTGCAGGGTCACCACGTCAGAGACGGCGAGCAGTTCATCGAGGCCGACCCGACGGGCACCGTAGGACTCGATCTCGGAAAGGTAGGGGTCGCCGTCCAAGTACGGGTCGGCCACCAGGACGTCGACGTCGAGGGTCCGGAGCCGTTCAATGACCAGGCGGCCGACGGACGAGGCACCGACCACCCCGATGGTCCGGCCCCGGGTGCCCATCCGGGCGTGGTCGACCACCGCCTCCCGTCCCCGGACGGCACGGTGGCGGTCCCGGACGGCGAACGCGTCCTTGAGAGCCAGCACCACAACGGCGAAGGTGAACTCGGCCACCGGCACGGCGTTGGCCGCGGCCGCCGAGGTGACCACGACCCCGCGCTCCCACAGGGCGTCGGTCACCAGGGGCCGGACGGTGCCCGCCGCGTGGGCCACCAGCCGGAGATCGGGCAGGACGTCGAGCACCCCAGCGTCCAGGCGGGGACAACCCCACCCGGTGACCAGTACCTCCACGGCCGCCGGCAGCTCGCCGGGCGTGGCCACGGCACCCGGAACGACCCGGTCGACCACCGCGTCCAGACGGTCCCGGACATCAGACTCGAACACCAGTGCCTCGAGGCCCGGAGCCATCAGGAGGGCGGCCCGGGGCCGGGAGGGAACGGTCGACACGGGACCCATGGTCACCCACCGGTCCCCGGCCAACCAAACCCCGTCCCGCTTGCCAAGTAATCAAAGGTTTGATTAGATGGCGACGATGCGAGCTCTTGAAAGCCATGTCTGCGGGTCCTGGCACACTCCGGTCGCTGACGGCACGATGACCTACCACGCCGTCACCGGCGCACCGGTGGCGTCAGTGTCCAGCGCGGGGATCGACTTCAGCGCGTCAACCGCCTATGCCCGTGACGTCGGGGGCCCCACCCTCCGCTCGATGACCTTCCATGAGCGGGCAGCCCTCCTCAAGGCCGCCGGCCAGCTCCTGCTGGCCGAAAAGGAGTCGCTGTACGCCCTGTCCACCGCCACCGGTGCCACCCGGGCCGACTCATGGATCGACATCGAAGGTGGAGCCGGGGTGCTGCTGGGCTACGCGTCCAAGGGCCGCCGAGAACTCCCCGACGGAACCGTGCTACTCGACGGTGATCCCGAAGTTCTGGCACGGGACGGTTCGTTCTTGGCCGCCCACGTAGCCACCTCGCGCCTTGGGGTGGCCGTGCAGGTCAACGCCTTCAACTTCCCCATCTGGGGGGCACTCGAAAAGCTGGCCACAGCGTGGCTGGCTGGCGTTCCGGCCATCATCAAGCCGGCCACTCCCACCGCTTTCCTAACTGAGGCCATGGTCCGCCTCATCGTCGATAACGGCCTGGTTCCCGACGGTGCACTCCAACTGGTGTGCGGCAGCGTCAGCGGTCTGCTCGACCACCTCGACGGCCAGGACCACGTGGCCTTCACTGGCTCGGCCGACACTGCCGCGGTCCTTCGGGCCCACCCGAGGCTGGTGGCCCGCTCGGTCCGATTCAATGCCGAGGCCGACTCGCTAAACGCGGCGATCCTCGGCACAGCCGCCATACCCGGCACCACCGAGTTCGACCTCTTCACCTCCGAGGTGGTTCGGGAGATCACCGTCAAGGCCGGACAGAAGTGCACGGCCATCCGACGGGCACTCGTCCCCACCGCGCAACTCGACACCGTGGCCGACGCGCTGGCTACCGCACTGGCCGACGTCCGTGTAGGCGACCCCGCCGATGAATCCACCCAAATGGGGGCCCTCGTCGGCACCACCCAACGCGAGGAGGTACGCGATGCGGTCATGAGTCTGCGGTCGTCCACCGACGTGGTCATCGACACCTGCACCTTTCATGACGTCGACCCATCGGTCGGCGCCTTCCTGGCCCCCACTGTTCTCCGGGCCACCGATCCAACCGCCCGGTCCATCCATGCCACTGAGGCATTCGGCCCGGTGTGCACCCTCATCGGCTACGACGGTCCCGACGACGCCATCCGCCTGGCAGCCCTTGGCGCCGGCAGTCTGGTGGCCTCGGTGGTCACCTCCGACGTGGCCGAGGCCGCGGCCCTCACCCTGGGCATCGCTGCGCACCACGGACGGGTCCACGTGCTGGATGCCTCGACAGCCACCACCTCCACCGGCCACGGCTCGCCGCTTCCCACCCTCGTGCACGGCGGCCCCGGCCGGGCCGGCGGTGGTGAGGAGATGGGTGGCCTCCGGGGCATACGCCACCACATGCAGACGACAGCGATCCAGGGCTCGCCCGACGTGCTCACCGCAGTGACCGGGCAGTGGATGCCCGGGGCCACCCGTCACGTCGACCGAGGCCACCCGTTCAAACTTCACTTCGACGACCTAGAACTCGGTACGGCCATCCGGACCGACAGTCGCACGGTCACTCTGGAAGACATCGAGGGCTTTGCCCATAGCACCGGCGACCACTTCTACGCTCACATGGATGAAAAGGCCGCAGCAGCCAGTCCGATCTTCGGCGGACGGGTGGCCCACGGTTACCTCGTGCTGTCCTTGGCCGCCGGCCTGTTCGTTTGGCCCGATCCGGGGCCGGTGCTGGCCAACTACGGCATCGACCGGTGTCGCTTCGCCAAGCCCACCTACCCGGGCGACACCCTGACCGTCTGGCTGACCGCCAAGCGAAAGACCCTGCGAACCGGTGCCGGCTACGGCGAGGTGGCATGGGACGCCCAAGTGGTCAACCAGGCCGACGAGGTGGTGGCCGCCTACGACGTACTGACCATGGTGGCCAATCGTCCCGGGGTGAACGGCGCGGCCGAGTCGGAACCAGCCTGATGGGACGTACCTGGGCGTCGATGGACGAGTTCGAAGCGTTCCTCGACGACGGCGGCATCGTCGAGGTCGACGACGAGATTCCTGACGGCTACCGGCAGGCGGTGTTCGCCTTCATCGAGATGCACGCCAACTCCGAACTCATGGGTGGCCTCACCGAACGCGACTGGATCCCCCGCACCCCCGGGCTTCGCCACAAGATGGCCGTCCTGGCCAAGACCCAAGATGAGATCGGCCACGGTCACCTGCTCTACATGGTGGCCGCCGACATGGGACTCAAAACCCGCCGCGAGATGTTGGAGGACCTGTTCGCCGGGCGGTCCAAGTTCCACAACGTCTTCCACTACCGGGCCGCCACGTGGGGCGACCAGGTCGCCATCTCGTTCCTGGTCGATGCCGCGGCACTGGCCAGCCAGCAGGCCGTATTCAAGAACTGCTCCTACGGCCCCTACCGGCGAATCCTGAAGCGGATCATCTCCGAGGAGGGATTCCACATGCGGATGGGCGAGGAACGGATGATGCTCATCGCCGAGGGCACCGACTTCCAACGCGCCATGTTCCAACAGTCGCTGGACAACTGGTGGTGGCCGGCCCTGCAGCTCTTCGGACCCGATTCCAAGCCTGATGACGTACTCCTGCGGTGGCACATCAAGTCGGAACGCAACGAGGTGCTGCGGGCCCGCTGGGTGCAGAAGTTCGCCCCGCTGCTCGTCTCCTACGGCTTCACCATTCCCGACCCGGGACTAGTCCACGACCCCGAGGCCGACACGTGGACCGCCGGACCCATCGACTGGGGACCACTGAAGCGGACCCTGGCCATGGCCGGACCCGACTCGGCACGTCGCATCGGTGAAGCGGCCGCCAACTGGGCAAACACCAACTGGGTACGTGACGGCCTGGACGCCGCATCCGAACAGGCCACCGGAGTCCAGGCATGACGGCGATCCCGAGCGTGGAGGATGTGCGTGTCGCGGTGGCCACGGTGGATGACCCCGAATACCCGGGTATCTCCATTGTCGACCTCGGCCTGCTGGAATCGGTCGACGTGCGGCCCGACGGTGACGTGGTGGTCGGCCTAGTGCCCACCTTCTCGGGTTGCCCCGCGTTGGCCATGATCGCCGATGACGTACGCGCCGCAGTGGCCGCCATCGACGGGGTGACCGGCTCCCGGGTGGATGTCCGCTGGTTGACCGGCCCGGCGTGGACCGTGGAACGCCTGACCGGAACTGCCCGACGGACCATGGCTGAAGAGTTCACGGTCGCCGTCCGAATCGGCCCCGGTCCCGTTCCGTGTCCACGGTGTGGCAACGACACTGCCGAGGAGTCGATGTTCGGGCCCAGCCGGTGTCGAGCCGTCCACGTGTGCCGTTCATGTACCGAGGTCGTGGAGGTGATGCGGGCCTAGGGCCCGCCGACGCCATGAAGCGCTACGAGGTATTCCTCAAGAAGGACGGTCGGGACGAATACCGCCACGCCGGGTCGCTAGACGCGCCCAACGACCAGCTTGCTCTCGTGTTGGCCCGCGAGACCTACCTCCGACGAGCAGAAGGCGACCGGATGTGGCTGGTCGACCGAGCGCATCTGGTGGTGGGTGACACCGACTTCGTGGCCCCCAATGCCGACAAACCACACCGCCACAACGACGGCGAGCGCATCTCCGAACGGCGAAAGCGCCTCCGTGAGGATCAAGAACCCACCGGAGAGGATGCATCGTGACCGACCCATGGAACGTCGACATCCGAGAATTCGTCCTGGCCTTCGCCGACGACGAGCACCTGATGGGCCAACAGCACACTGAGTGGATCGGCGTAGCCCCGTTCCTCGAGGAGGACCTGGCCTTCAGCTCCATCGGGCAGGACGAGTTAGGTCATGCCGCCACGCTGTACGCCATCGTGGCCGGCGACGGCGACCCAGACCGCGAAGCGGGCATCGACGACAGGCAGCTCGACGCTCTCGCCTTCGACTCCGACCCCTCACGGTGGCGGTCGGCCCACCTCACCGAGATCAGGACCGACGAATGGGCCCATGCACTGGTCCGGCACTGGCTCTACGACACCGCCGAACAGCTCCGATGGGAGCTCGTTGCTGAGTCCACACTGGAAGCACTCGCCAGCGCGGCCGCCCGTGCCGAACGCGAAGAATGGTTCCACCGTCGCCACGCCGATGGCCTCCTCGACACTCTGTTGCCGGTATCTGACGCCGGCGACCGCCTAAAGGCGGCACTGGTCGACTTGCTCCCCCTGGCGGTGGGCCTGTTCGACCCGGTGGCTGGCGAGGTCGAGGCGGTGGCGTCAGGCGTGACCGCAGCACCGTTCGATTCCCGAATGCCCGAGTGGGCTGACCGGGTCCGGGCCCGCTTCGACGTCGACCTTCCAGCCACTGGCCTGTCACCGTCCGACCGGCTGGCCCCGACCGGTCGGACGAACCGCTGCGATGCCTTCGGTCCACTGTTGTCGAGGATGCGCGAGGTGCTCGACCTCGACCCGGCCGCCATCTGGTAACCGAGCCTGTTGCCCATCAGTCGCGTTACGGTTCGCGACCATGGTGCTGGCCCCCGACGAGGTGATCGTCGCCGACGACTACCACACGGCCGGCGAGCCGTTCCGAATCGTCGACCTCGGCCCCATGGAAGGCACCACGGTGCTGGACCGCCGATCGTGGGCTACGGCCAATCTCGACGACCACCGTCGGTTCCTGATCCACGAACCACGGGGCCACGCCGACATGTACGGCGGCATGGTCGTGCCTCCCGACGGCCCATCCGCTGGTGGGAACAGAGCCGGCGATCTCGGCGTGGTGTTCTTCCACAAGGACGGCTTCTCTACGGCCTGTGGCCACGGCACCATCGCCATGGCCACCTGGGCCATCGACACCGGCCGCATCGAAGCGCCATCCGACGGCGAGATTCCGGTGGTGGTCGATGTCCCATCGGGACGCCTGCACACCGTCGCCCGGATGGAAGCGGGCAGGGTGGCCTCGGTTCGCTTCACCAACGTCGAGTCCTTCGTGACCGCCCGCGACCTAACCGTGCAGACCGACCTCGGACCGGTGACCGCCCACGTGTCATTCGGCGGCGCCTTCTACGCTTCGGTGGCCATCGACGACCTACCCGTATCGTGTCGCCCGGCCGACGTGGACCGCCTCATCGTCCTCGGACGGGCGGTCAAAGCGGAGTTGGCCGACCACCCCTCGACCGTTCATCCGTCTGACGACCGGTTGTCCGGCCTCTACGGCACGATCCTCCACGAAACGATTGGCCTCCAAGAAGCAGCCTCCTCGGACAGCGGCCCCGTCCACCAACGAAACGTGACGATCTTCGCCGACGGCCAGGTCGACCGATCCCCCTGCGGGTCAGGGACCTGTGCCCGTCTGGCCCTGTTGCACGACAGCGGCGACCTTGAGATCGGCGCCACCTTCCTAAACGAGGGCGTGGCCGGTGGGGTGTTCGACGCCCGGATCGAGGCGGCCACCGGTGGCGGGATCATCCCGAGCGTGGAGGGCTCGGCCCACCGCCATGCCACCACCACCTTCCACCTCGACCCGCATGATCCCGTGGGACTGGGGTTCCTCTTCCGATGACCCGCCTCCCATGACTGATACCCCATGACCGGCCTCCCCCATTTCGATGCCGAGGCCATCCGGGCAGTGGTCGACATGCCGACCTGTATCGCGGCCCTCAGCGATGGCAGTCGGGAGTTGGGCGACCTCCACCCCCGGGCGCAGGTACCGCTCGGCCCGGGCGACGACTTCCTGATGATGCCGGCAGTGTCACCAGCCGGGATTGGAGTGAAGATCGTCAACGTCGTCTCGGGCAACCGTGACCGGGGACTACCCCTCATCCACGGCTTCTACCTCTACTGCGATCGGGAGACCGGGGTGCCGGCTGCCACGCTGGACGGCTCGGCGCTGACCACCCTGCGTACTCCGGCTGCTTCGGCTCTAGCTGCAGACCTCCTGGCTCGTCAAGATGTGACGACGCTCGGTGTGTTCGGCACCGGTATCCAGGCCCGAGGCCACATCGAGGCGATGCTGGTGGTGCGACCAGGCATCGACCGCATCGTGGTGTCCGGTCGAACTAACGCTTCGGCCGTCGGCTTCGTGGCCGACCCCACCGTGCAGGCGTTGGCCGGTGATCGGGAACTGGTGGCCGGAACGCCCGAGGAGACCGCGGGGTGTGCCCTGGTGTGCGGCTGCACCTCGTCGACCGAGCCGGTAATTCCCACGACCGCCGTCCGTCCGGGCGCCCACCTGGGGTTGGTCGGTAGTTACTCGATGGCCCGCCGGGAGGTCGACGCCGAACTGCTGGCCCGGGCCACGGTCTTCGTCGATGACCGCCATGCCGCAGCCCACGAGGCCGGTGACCTGATGGTGCCCGCCGAGGCCGGCGACTGGTCATTCGATGCGGTGGCCGGTGACCTCGCCGAACTCTGCCTCGGAACCGCTGGGCGACGAGACGACGACGAGATCACCCTGTTCAAGTCGGTCGGACTAGCCGTCTGGGACCTGATCGTGGCCGGAGCAGTCGTCCACGCTGACTGGACACACCGCCCAAACGGCAGACAGTCAAACCTTTGATTGTCTAGGAGACCGATCGTTAGGACCCCCTGATGCCCCTCCCCTTCGACCCCGTGGACACCGTCGGGCTTCCTGCCGAGCAGAAGCGCTCCCTGCAGGGAGAACGCCTGTCCGCGCTGGTGAACAGACTGGCCACCGGCGACAACACCTTCTGGTCAGAACGTCTGGCTGACATCGACCCGGCATCGATCACCTCGGTGGACGATCTCCCCCGCCTGCCGTTCACCGTCAAGCAGGACCTCCGCGACCAGTACCCGTTGGGCATGGTCACCATCCCGGTGGAGGCCACCACCCGTCTCCACGCCAGTTCCGGCACCAGCGGGAAACCGACGATTGTCGTCTACACCCCCGCTGACCTCGCCATCTGGGCCGAGGTGAATGCTCGGGCCCTTGCCCTGGCTGGCACCCGATCCGACGACATCCTCCACAATGGCTACGGCTACGGCCTGTTCACCGGTGGCCTCGGCCTTCACTACGGCGGGGAGCGCCTCGGCTGCACCGTCGTGCCCGTGTCAGGTGGCAACACCGCCCTCCAACTCCAGCTCCTCGAGGACCTGGGCAGCCGGGTGCTGTCGGCCACGCCCTCGTTCTGCCTCGTCCTGGCCGAACGGGCCCATGCCCTGGGCATCCGGGACCAACTCGGCGTCGAGATCGGCATCTTGGGCGCCGAACCGTGGTCCGAGGGCATGCGTGAGCGCATCCACGAGGCATGGGGCGGCAGCTTCACCGCACTGGACATCTACGGCCTATCGGAGATCATCGGCCCCGGCGTAGCGATGGAGGCCCCCGATGACCTCGGTGCCTTGAACGTCTTCGACGACCACTTCCTGCCCGAGATTGTGGATCCAGCCACCGGTCAGCCCCTGCCCGATGGCGAGTTCGGCGAATTGGTCATCACCACGCTCACCAAGGAAGCCATGCCGATGCTGCGGTACCGCACCGGCGACATAACCCGGATTCTCCCCAATACGGGCGACACGGCCGGGCCCGGCACCCGCCACTGGACCCGGATGGCCCGCCTCACCGGGCGGGCCGACGACATGCTCATCATTCGGGGCATCAACGTGTACCCGCGCGAGATTGAGGCCGTCCTGATGGACGACCCCGACGTGGGTGCCAACTACGCCATCGTCGTGGACCGCCGGGGTTCCATGGTCGAGCTCCGGGTTCGCGCCGAGGCCACGGCAGCGGCCAGCTCGGCCACCAACCTGGTCGTCGGCGGCGAACGCCTGGCCAGGCTGATAGCGGAACGCATCCGGATCCGAGCCGACGTCGAGATGGTGCCCGAGGGCTCTATGCCCCGCACCGAGGTCGGCAAGGTCAAACGGGTCTTCGAGCAAGTAGACGACACCAATCCCTTGGAATGACTCGCCCACTGGTCTGAAGGCCCGAACACCAGCAAAAAACCTTCATTTCTGATGGTCCGTCAGATTTCAGACGGGAGTAGCGTTACCTAGCGTGTCGGACCGCCCTGAGGACACTCCTGAACAGGCCGAATTTCGCTCCGCGTCGCGCTCCTTCCTAGCCCAACACGCCGAACCCCGTACACGGATCGATCCCTGGCAGGTGTCCGGCTTCCCCGACGACGCCGAGGCGAAGGTGTACTTCGAACATGGTCGTGCCTGGCAGCGGACTCTGGCCGACCACGGATGGGCCGGTCTGACCTGGCCTGCCGAGTTCGGTGGCGGTGGCCGCCCACCATGGACCGACCGCATCCTTAGGGAAGAATCCGCGGACTACGGCTCCCACCCCGGCTTCATCGGCGCCACCATCGCCATGCTCGGACCCACCTTGCTGGCCCACGCGTCAGATGAACTCAAGGCCCGATTCCTCCCGTCTCTGCTCAGCGGCGAGGTGGCCTGGTGCCAGTTATTCAGTGAGCCGGGCGCCGGCTCGGACCTGGCCAGCCTCTCTACCCGGGCCGTACGGGACGGCGACCACTGGGTGGTCCACGGCCAGAAGGTCTGGAACTCATGTGCCCAGTTCACCGACTGGGGATTCCTACTGGTCCGCACCGACCCCGATGCTCCCAAGCACCGTGGCATCACCTTCCTGCTGGTCGACATGACCTCGCCGGGCATCGAGGTCCGACCCCTCGTGCAGGCCAACGGGTCGTCGCACTTCAACGAGGTCTTCCTCTCCGGTGTCCGGATCCCCACCGACCAGATGGTGGGCGAGGTTCACGGAGGCTGGACCCCGACCCGCACCGTGCTGGCCAACGAGGCGGCGTTCATCGGTCGCGGCGAAGGCGCTCCGGCCTCGGACCGCCTCCGTGACCTTGCCGCCCGACACGGTGGACTCGACGATCCCACCGTCCGCCAACGCCTGGCTCGCATTATCAGCCGGGAACGCCTCCAGAGCCTGATGGGCCAACGGATCCAGTCTGCGGTCCGAGATGGACAGCAACCCCCCTTCGATCCGGCACTCACTAAGTTGCTGGCCGCCGGCACCAAGGTCCTGACTGGTGACCTCGCCGCTGACCTGGCCGGCCCATCAGCCATTGCCGGTCCGATCACCAACGACCGGGAGGGCACGTGGATCAGAGCCGAGGTCCTGAACCGCTTCGCCATTTCCATTGGCGGAGGCACCACCGAGGTCCAGAAGAACAATCTGGCCGAACGGTCACTGGGGCTCCCACGGGAGCCGGCCAACGACCGAGAAGCCGCATGGAAGGATGTCCTCCGCAGCTAAGCGGGAACCGGGGGATGCGAACACCGTGACCGAAGAACACACCGAGGAGTCGATGTCCTCCGGGGAAACTCCCGGCGAGACAGGCGCGGACAGCAACGCCGCGTCCCTCGCGGCATCTGTACTGGCCGAAGAGGCCGCTCGCCACGCCGAGCAGGAAACCAACCAGATCATGTTCCCCGACGAGCTGCTGCCAGGGGTCAACAGCGCCGGCCTATCGCTGAAGAAGGGGCTCGCTATGGGTGGCGGCGCGGCGACCTTCGTCGTACTGGCCATCCTTAACTCGCTGGACGAACTCCAGATGGCCGCCATCTCCGTGCTGGCCCCCGACATCCGCGACACCTTCGGGGTCAGCGACGGCACCATCACGTTCATCGCCAGCTCATCGGGTGCCTTTGTGGTACTGGGCGCCATCCCCATGGGCTGGGCAGCCGACCGGTTCCGACGGATCCCGATCATTGGCTGGTCCAGCATCATCTTCGGCGCCATGGTGGCCATGTCAGGTTGGGCGGTGAACGCCTTCACCTTCTTCTGGGCCCGGTTCGGCGTCGGGATCGCCAAGGCCAACACCATCCCGGTCCACTCGTCGGTCATTGCCGACACCTACCCCATCGGCATCCGTGGCCGCATCGGCGCCATCGACAAGGGCACCGGTCGCCTCCTGGCCGTGACCAGCCCGATCCTCGTAGGCGCCATTGCAGCAGCAGCCAACGGCCCCGGCGAGATTGACGGCTGGCGCTGGGCCTACTACCTCCTCGGGATTCCGGTGGCCGTGGCCGCTATCGCCGCCTTCTTCCTGAAGGAACCCCTGCGGGGACGCTGGGAAAAGGAGGACGTCCTTGACGAATCGTTCACCGAAGACGACCCCCTTCCCGTCTCCATGGACGCCGCCTTCTCCCGTCTAATGCAGATCAAGACCATCAAGACGGTGGTCGTCGGCTTCAGCGCACTGGGCTTCGGCCTGTTCACCGCCCCGGTGCTGGAGAACCTCTGGCTAGAGGACGAGTTCGGACTCGAATCATTCGAACGAGGAGCATGGGGCACCGTGGCCGGCCTGGCCACCGTCGGCGCGCTGATCTACGTAGGCCCCAAGTTCGACCGGATGTGGCGCGAGAACCCGACCCGCACCCTCCACCTGGTGGGCGCACTTATCGGATTCTCCGCCATCTTCAAGCCCATCCAATGGGCCATGCCAACCGTTCCGCTGTTCATCGGCTTCTCGATCCCCACGCTGGTCATGCTGAGCACGGCGTTTGCCATGGTCGGTCCGCTCATGCAAGCCATCGTCCCCTACCGCCTACGGGGTACCGGCACGGCGCTCATCACCCTCTACATATTCTTCATCGGCGGCACCGGTGGCGGCCTCATCTCGTTCATGTTCGCCGATTCCTGGGGCCCTCGGGTCACCACGCTGGTGCTGACCGTGCCCAGCGCCCTCATCGGCGGCTGGATCATGTACCGGGGCGCCCGCCACATCCGCGGCGACCTCTCCCTGAACGTCCAGGAACTGCTCGACGAACAGGACGAACAGCGCCGGGCCGGTGGCGACGGCGAGGTCCCTGCACTGCAGGTCAACAACCTGGACTTCTCCTACGGGTCAGTCCAGGTTCTGTTCGACGTGGCCTTCGAGGTGAAGAAGGGCGAGACCCTGGCCCTACTGGGCACCAATGGTGCTGGCAAATCCACCATCCTCCGGGTCATCAGTGGCCTAGGCGTTCCCCAGCGGGGCGTGGTGCGGCTGCACGGCCGCACGGTCACCTACTCGTCGCCCCAACTACGGTCCCGACTCGGCATCCAGCAGTTACCGGGTGGCAAGGGCGTGTTCGGCGATATGACGGTCCGCCAGAATCTGATCATGGGCGCCTACGTCCATCGGGCCGACAAGGCTGACGTGGAACGGCGCATCGCCGACGTACTCGACTTGTTCCCCGATCTGGCCAACCGTCAGGGACAGCGCGCCGGATCGATGTCAGGTGGCCAGCAGCAGATGCTGGCCCTGGCCCGAGTGCTGCTCCATGAACCCGAGGTCCTGCTCATCGACGAACTGTCCCTCGGCCTGGCCCCCACCGTCGTCCAGGACCTCCTGATCCTCATCGAACGCCTCCAGGAACGCGGCCAGACCATCGTCGTCGTCGAGCAGTCGCTGAACGTGGCCCTGGCCATTGCCGACCGGGCCATCTTCCTCGAAAAGGGCCAAGTTCGGTTCGAAGGCGCAGCTTCCGAGTTGGTCGAGCGCGACGACCTGGCCAGAGCCGTCTTCCTTGGAACGGACGGTGGCTGAGATGGACGTGCTTGCCTCCGAACTGGTCGCCTCCCCCTTGGTTCTGGCCGTCTGGACCACCCGTCAGCTCTGGTTCGACGGCCTTGTCAATGGCATGGTCTTCGGTCTGCTGGCCCTCGGGGTGGTGCTCATCTACCGCTCCACCCGGGTCATCAATCTGGCCGTCGGCAACATGGGCCTGCCCGCCTCGGGCCTCATGGGTGTCATGGTCATCAACTACGGATTCCCGTACTGGGCGGCCCTGGCCCTAGCCCTGCTGGTCGGGATTTCGGTGGGCGCCATCGTCGAACGGGCCATCATCCGTCGCCTGTTCGACGCCCCCCGGGTCATCGTGCTGGTAGCCACCATTGGTGTAGCCCAGCTCATGCAGGCCGTCCTGGCCTCGTTCCCCGACATCGAGAAGGTCCGCGGGCAGCGTTACCCGGTGCCCCTCGGATTCAAGTGGAACGACGTCTTCGGCCTGCGGATAACCGGACCGAAACTCACAATCCTTATCCTCGTTCCCCTCCTAGCCCTTGGCCTGTCGTGGTTTTTGAACCGGACGGTGTTCGGCCAGACGGTGCAGGCCTCGGCATCGAACGCCGACCTGGCACGCATCTCGGGCATCGATCCCAAGACGGTGCAACTCTTCGTCTGGACGGTGGCCGGCCTGCTCTCGAGCGTGTCGCTGCTGCTCCTCTCGGGCAACCGTGGCTCGATCACCGGCATGGCCAACCTGGGCCCCAACACCATGTCGAGGGCCCTGGTCGCCGCGGTGATCGCGGGCATGGTCTCGTTCCCCCGCGCCATCATCGCCGGCCTGCTGATCGGCGTGGCCCAGGCCCACGTGCAGTTCCTGTTCCTCGAACAGGGCGGGCTGATCGACTTCATTCTCTTCATCGTGGTGGCCATCGCCGTGGCCTTCCAAAGCCGGGGTGCCGCCGAGTCCGAAGGATCGTTCTCCTTCTCGGCTCGACGTCGACCCATCCCGGAACGACTCCGAGAGATCTGGTGGGTCCGGCGGATGTCGACCATCGCCCTAGGCCTTCTGCTGGCCATCGCCGTCGTGCTGCCCCTCCTGGTGACCCGCCCATCGCGACATCTCCTGTACGCCAGCATCATCGCTTTCGCCGTGTGTGCCATGTCGATGACCATCGTGACCGGCTGGGCCGGACAGCTCTCACTCGGTCAGATGACGTTCGCCGGCGTCGGCGCTCTCATGGCTGCCGGATTCAACCGGGGCCTCGAAGTCGGCATCGGCATCGGCGACTGGCACTTCTTCACGATCAGCTTTCCCCGGGTTCCGTACCTGGTATCGATGATGCTGGCGTCTCTCGTCGCCGCCGCCGTAGCGGCCCTCATCGGACTCGGCGCGCTCCGCGTCAAGGGTCTACTGCTTGCCGTGACCACCTTTGCCTTCGCCCTGGCCGCCCAGCAGTACGTGTTCCGACGTCCTGCCTTCAACGGTGGTTTCACCCAGAGCATCCCGTTCCGTCGGGGCAGTGTCGGACCGATCAACCTGGACAGCCAGCGTTCGTACTACTACCTGTGCCTCGCCGTCCTGATCCTCGTGCTGGTCGTCGTCCGGGCCCTGCGAGCCAGCGGGATCGGGCGATCAATCATCGGCGTACGAGAGAACGAATACACCGCAGCGGCCTACACGGTCGGTCCGTCACGCACGAAGCTCATGGCGTTCGCACTTGCCGGAGGGATCGCCGGGCTAGGCGGTGCCCTGCTCGGCGGCCTCGTACAGAACATTCCCTACACCGAGCGCCTGTTCCAGATCGGCGACTCGTTGCGCCTGGTCTCCATGGTGGTAATCGGTGGCTTGGGCACCCTGATGGGTCCGGTCATTGGAGCCATGTGGGTGGTCGGCCTGCCCGCCTTCTGGCCTGACAACGACCTCGTTCCGCTGTTCACCTCCAGCATCGGCCTGCTGATCCTGTTGCTCTACTTCCCAGGCGGCCTGATCCAGATCGCCTACGCGGCACGCGATGCCGCGCTCCGACTTGCCGAGGCGCGTCTCGGTGAGGCTTCCACGGAGCGGGCGACGGTACCCCCCGCGGTGATATCCAGCCGAACCACCACACGTCCGGTGCTGACCGGCCCGGCTCTCGCGGTCACCGACGTATCGGTGACCTTCGGTGGCCTCCGGGCGGTGGACAAGGCCTCCATGTTCGCCCAACCAGGCGAGGTCGTGGGCCTTATCGGTACCAACGGCGCCGGCAAGTCGACGCTCATGAACGCCATCGGTGGATTCGCCCCGTCCGAGGGCACCATTGAGATCCTCTGCCGGGATGCCTCACAAATGAACTCGGCCAACCGGGCGCGTCTGGGTCTGGGACGAACCTTTCAGGCAGCCCGCCTGTTCCCCGACCTCACCGTTCGCGAGACCGTGCAGGTCGCCCTCGAGGCACGAGGACGTACCGGTCTGTTGTCGACCGCCCTCCACCTTCCCTCGGCCACCCGGGCCGAACGGTCCAAACGGTCCGACGCCGACGACCTGATCGGCTTTCTGGGCCTTGGCCGCTACTCCGATGCTTTCGTGGCCGACCTCTCGACGGGAACCCGACGCATCGTGGAACTGGCCGGTCTACTGGCGCTCGATGCACAGGTTCTCTGTCTGGACGAACCAACCGCCGGCATTGCCCAGCGGGAGACCGAGGCATTCGGACCACTGCTAAAGCAGATCCAGCAGGAACTGAACGCCACCTTGATCGTGATCGAACACGACATGCCCATGATTATGGCCCTCTCGGACCGGGTCTACTGCCTGGAGGCCGGACAGGTCATCGCACAGGGCACTCCCGATGAGGTGCGAAACGATCCACAGGTGTTGGCCAGCTACCTGGGTACCGACCAGCGGGCCATCGACCGCTCCGACTCCTAATCTCCAAGGTCCCGCCCGCCGGGGATCCCGCCCAACAGAGATCCTGACGGCAGGCCGTTACTCCTCGCCGTCGCTCCCTGAGCGGTTCTCTAGCAGGTCGTCACGGATCTGGGTGGTTTCGACGGCTGCCGCCGGTCCCTCCGACACCTGGTTGACCCAGACGGTCCGCTGAGGGAACGGAATCTCGATTCCGTTGGTGTCGAATGCCTTCTTCAGGCGAGCCCGAATAAGACGACCGGTGGCCCACTGTTCGCCCGGCTCGGTTTTGACGGCGAGGCGGATGGAGATGGCGTCGGCTCCGAAATTCTGCACGCCCCAGATCTCTGGCTCCTCGATGATGGTCGCCGACTCGAGTTCCTCTCGCCAAACGCTGTCGGCCACCTCCTTGATGACGCTGGCCGCTAGGTCGATGTCGGTGTTGTAGGCCACGTCGACGTCGAGCACCGTGCGGGCCCAGAGTTGCGACGAATTGCCTACTCGGCGGATCTCGCCGTTGGGCACCACCCAGAGCGCCCCGTGGACGTCTCGCAGCACCGTGGTTCGCAAGGTGACCCGCTCGACGGTCCCTGATGCGGCACCCACGTCGACGTAGTCGCCGACTCCGTACTGGTCCTCGATGATGATGAAGATCCCGGCGATGAAGTCGGCGACCAGTGACTGGGCGCCAAAGCCCACGGCCAGGCCGACGATGCCCGCGCCGGCGATCAACGGACCTAGGTCAAGACCCAACTCACCGAGAGCCACCATGAACGCCAGGGCGTACACCGAGAAGCCGGCGAGGCTTCGGAGCACCGCACCGAGGGTCATGGCCCGCTGGCGGGACCGCTCGGCCTGTTCATGGATCTTGGTCAGCTTTCCGCGTGCCCGACGGCCGAGACGGGACAGTGTGGCCGACGCCGAGTCCTCGGCCACGGTCTCCTCCTGGGTGCGGGTCTCGACCAGGCGATTGACCATACGGTCGATGGCCCGCTTGACCAGTCGGTTGACTATCAACGCGCCGATCAGGATCACCACGACCTTCAAGGGTCGCTCGATCAGCCAGTCGACGAGCGAAGCAAGCGCCTCGTTGCCGGTGGTATCCCAGATCCATTCGCAGGTGTATCCCGGCTCAAGTCCACAGGCTTCCACCAGCCCCTGATCCAATCCCATGGTCGTCTCCGTTTCAGCCATCGACATCGCCTCCGGCCCGGACGGTAGTGGACCGGGCCGACGACCGGCCGGAGCCGTTGGCAACCGTCACGGTGGTTCAGCCAGCGAGCGTGGCCACGGCCCATAGGGCGGCGGCCGTACCCAGGACGATGTAGAGCAGGCTGCGCCACAACGGCGCCCGCTCCAAGTCGCCCTCTTCACGTCCGGCTGGTGGCCGGATTAGAGCCATGGCGTTACCGACGGCCATTGCCGCGCCGAGGGCCAACAGCAGCCAGCTCAACAGATTTTCGCCCAGGAACACGCTATTACCCGGCTCGGGACATGTTGGCAAAGCGCGTGTACCTGGGAAGCCATGCCAGCCGGACCGTGCCGGTCGGGCCGTTGCGGTGCTTGGCAACGATGACCTCGGACAGTCCCACATCGGCCGTGTCCGGGTTGTACATCTCATCGCGGTACAGGAAGATCACCACGTCGGCGTCCTGTTCGATCGAACCCGACTCACGCAGGTCAGCCAGCATCGGGCGCTTGTCCTGGCGGGCTTCGAGACCACGGGAGAGCTGGGATAACCCGATCACCGGGCACTGCAACTCACGGGCCAGGATCTTGAGTCCACGGCTGATCTCGGCAACCTCTACCTGGCGACTCTCCGCTGACGAGCGACCGGTCATCAGCTGGATGTAGTCCACGATCACCACACCCAGATTGCCGACCCGGCTCTTGAGACGCCTCGCCTTGGCCCGGATCTCCATCACAGAGATATTGGGGTTGTCGTCGATCCAGATATGCGCGTCGCCCAGCTTTCCGGTGGCGCGGTTGATCTTCGTCCAGTCCTCGGCAGAAAGCTGTCCGTTGCGGATGTTCGTCGCGTCGACCCGGGCTTCCGAGCAGAGAATCCGCTGGCTGAGCTCCAACTGACTCATCTCGAGCGAGAACACCACGGCCGGAAGCGCCTTGCGGATACCGACGTGAGCGGCAATACCCAGGGCGAACGAGGTCTTGCCCATGGCCGGCCGCGCCCCGACAATGGTCAACGTCTCGTCCTGGAGGCCGGACAACAGCCGATCCAGATCGTCATAGCCGCTGGGCGTTCCGGTGATCTCCTCACCCCGCTCGTACAGGTCCTCCAACCGATCAAGGTTGGCGCTCAGGACGTCACGCATCTGGGCCATCGAGTCAGTGACCCGACCCTGCCCCACCTGGAAGACGAGGTTCTCCGCTTCGTCCACGGCCTTGACCACGTCGTCGGGGCGGCCGTAGCCGATTTCCGCGATCTCGTTGGCTGCTCCGATTAGTCCACGAAGGGTGGCGTGCTCCTGGATGATGCGGGCGTACTTGGATGCACTTGAGGTGGCCGGGGTCGAAGCCTGGAGTTCTAGGAGGAGTCCCGTCCCGCCCATCTGTTCGAGCAGTCCCGATCGGGTGAGGGCTTCGGCCACCGTGACCGAGTCGGCTGGTTCTCCTGAGGAATAGAGACCACAGATGGCCTCGAAGACATGCGAGTGGGACGGCTTGTAGAAGTGCTCAGCAGCCACTACCTCGAGTGCATCGGCAATGGCGTCGCGCGAGAGGAGCATGGCCCCCAAGAGGGAAGCCTCGGCATCGAGGTTGTGTGGTGGAACACGCGAGGCCAACGATCCGCTGGCTCGACGATTCTGGGACTGGTCTCCAGATCGCGATCCACTCCAGGATCCCGCCGAGGAGGGCTCCCAGCGCGGTGGCTCGTCGTACTCCGGGGGTTCGATGGGCGGCGGCTCACCGAGGGCCGGCGGCGGTTCGAGGGTAGGCGACGCCACGAGGGGATCGGACTGTAGATCAGTCGCATCCGGCGACTGGTCCGGCGCTTCTTCCGGGCGTTCCGAGGGCTCCGGAATTTCAGACGACGGAGCGTTCACGCCACGCTGCCGATCGCCACCCCACCCATGGGGACAAGCATGCACGCGATGCCCTGTGGGGAACCAGAAGGAAAAGCACCGAACTTCTCCCCATCGCGCCGTAACTCACCGGGGAAAACCCGGGCCTTTCTGTGGACGACCGTCTGGCCGGTCCGAGCCTTCTCCCCGGACCGGCCGACGTTCGTCATAACCGGGGGATCAGACCTCGGCCTGCACCTCGACGGTGACCGGAACGGCCACGTCGCTATAGAGGGCAACGGTGAACTCATACGAGCCCACCTCCTTGATTACCTCACCGGCGAGCTGCCGCCGATCGACTTCGAGCCCGACCTGCGCGGTCAGAGCCTCAGCCACCTCGACAGTGCCAACCGAACCGAACAAACGGCCCTCATCAGAGGCCTTGGCGGTCACCTGAACCACCACGCCGGCGATCCGAGCGGCAGTTGCCTCAGCCTCGGCCCGGTCTGACGCTGCCTTGAGCGCACGCTTGCGCCGCATGGACTCGGCCTGCGCGGTCACACCGGCCACGGCCTCAATGGCCAGGCCCTTGGGCACCAGGTAGTTGCGTGCATAGCCGCGAGCCACGTCGACAATGTCGCCGGTCCGGCCCAGACCATCCACGTCGGAACGCAGGAGAACCTTCACGACTGGGTCTCCTCGTCTACCGCCGACGCGGCCTCGACCGCATCGTCGAGCGTCTCGACGGCAACCACCTCGTCAATCGCCTCAACGGTCTCGTCGGTACCGGCCTCGTCATCCGAGCCGGGCGGCGGACCTGACGGACGCGGCGGCGGACCATCGGCCCGGGCACCCCGGTCGTCATTACGACGCTCACGACGCTGGGTCGTGACGCGGTTGGCATAGGGAATCAGTGCCATCTCACGGGCGTTCTTGACCGCCCGGGCGACCTCACGCTGCTGCTGCTCGGTGTTGCCGGTGATCCGACGTGCCTTGAGCTTTGACCGCTCCGATACGAACTTCTTGAGAAGCTCGGTGTCTTTGTAATCGACGTACTCGATCTTGCCGATGACGAGTGCGCTGATCTTCTTCTTGCCCCGCCTGCCCGCATCGCGGGGCTTGGATCGGCGGGGAGGGGTACGACGTGCCATCAGAAAGGCTCCTCATCGGTCGGATGGGTGGGAGCGGTCTGGCCACCACCACCGGTCGGGGCGCCGGATCCACCGTCGCCGCGGAACTCGGTTCTGGTCACCTCGGCAGTCGCCCACCGGAGGCTAGGGGCCACCTCATCGGCTACCAGTTCCACCTTCGAGCGACGCTCTCCCTCCTGGGATTCCCAGGAGCGCTGATCGAGTCGCCCGTAGATGACGACGCGCATGCCCTTGGTGATGGACTCGGCCACGTTCTCAGCCAGGTCACGCCAGCAGGCGACGTCGAAGAAGGAGACGCTGTCCTCCCCGGTCTTGGACTTCATATTCCAGGCCACGCCGAAGTTGCACACGGGGGCGCCGCTCGGAGTGAACCGGAGTTCGGGATCACGGGTCACATTGCCCACGATGGTCACAGTGTTGTCGAATGCCATTTGTTCTCTCCGGTGCTCAACCGGCCTCAGCCGGCTCCGCCTCACCCAAGAGGCCGCGTCGTGCGACCTCCGCATCGGGCAGGCGAATGATCTTGTGACGGACCACTTCACTGCGGTCCGCGAGTCTGAGGATGCGATCCGTGGAGTCCAGGTTGCCCGCATCGGTCACCACGTCGAGGACGACGTAGACGCCCTCCCACTTGTGGTTGATCCGGTAGGCAAATCGCCGACGGCCCCAGGGTTCGGAATCCTTGAGGGACGCGATGCGTCCACCCTCAGATTCGATGTTTGCGGTGACCTTCGAAAGGCTGGCCTCCAAGGCTTCAGCCTCGAGGTCTCCGTCGAAGATGATCATGAGTTCGTATACCCGCATGGCGGGGACTCACCTCCTCTGGTCTCGGACATCGCCCACGGCGTGCCCGGGGCCCCACGGTGGGGCAGGGGTAACGGGTTGTCAGAGCCTCCGTGGACACCAGTTGACCGGCATCCACAAGGGCGAGAGCAGGTTACCGGCCTTCGGTTCGCATCCACGCAGACATCATGGCAGGGGCCTGTGACAGGGCTTCTGGCGCGGGCTTCTAGACAGGGTCCGGCCGCGTCGTGGTGAGTGACGGGTTTCACGCAGCCGCTGCTGCCAGAAAACCGAGGGGGCTCAGCCGCGGCCCAAGGAAGTGACCCGCACCAGATGATTCCACCCACAGGCCGCACAGACCTCGACCACGTACCCGGTGAGGTGGGCCTTCCGGGCATCCAACCGTTCCAACTCGCCCGGGGTGGAGATACACCGCCCGAAGGCCGGCAGCCGGGGCCCGAAAACGTAGGTCACGTGCGCCACCTCATAGTCCTCGCACACCGGACAGATCTCCGAGGTGGGCGTGCCGCACTCCACGGCGTTGCGGCGGAGCATGGGCTGGGCATCACACAACACGTCTCGTCCCAACGAACCACGTCGCCAACCGTTCAAGGTCGTCTGGCGAGCCAGGCGGTAGTCGACGTCGGCTGGGCGTCGTCCGGGGAGCAGGCCCTCTCTGACCTGTCTCGCCTCGCCGGTTCGCCGACCTGTCACATCGTCACCCTAGGACACCCGTTCGACGGGCTTCCCTCGAAAGGCTGTCCAAACCAATGATCAGTCACCGCCAGTCCCCCAGTGGGCAAGCAGACGGCGTCGGATCTCGGCGTCGTCGAGGCGTCCCTCGGTGAGCCTAAGTTCGCCCAGCCAGGCCATTACCTCGCCCACTCCGGGGCCTGCCTCCAGATTCAACAGCCTCATCACCGTGGCCCCGTCCATGCCTGGTCCGAGATCGTCGAGTTCACCCAAGCCCCGAAGCCGGGCCACCGCGCGGCCCAACGTCGGGCCATCGGATCCCAACCCGACGAGAGCGGCGAAGGTCAGCACCTCGTCCAGCTGGTCTCCGACACGTGCTACCAATCGACGGATCTCTTCATCCGACGGTGACCCATCAGGTGGCGATTCGGCCAACATCTCGACACCATCCAGCAGGGTTCCGATACGGCCAGCCTCGCGCCCCGATAGTCGGAACGCCGCACTGCACCTCCTAAGGGACTCCCGCCCCTCAGCACCGTGGATGAGAAGGCCGAGGCGGAGCACCGCGTCCCCAGGATCCGCCGCAGCCACCCGACGCTCGAGCACTTCACGAACTGACGGCGTCAGTGCCGCCAACTCCGGCAGCAGGACGGGCAGCAGGCCCATGTCGTCCAACAGGGCGAACCCGGCCGTCGGATCCTCGACCTGCAACAACCGGAACAGTTCGTCGCGGATGCGCTCGCCCGCCACTATCTCCATTCGATCCACCAAGGCCCGAGCGGCGTCCACCAGACCATCGGCAGGCGTCAACCCATACCGGGACAAGAACCTGGCAGCCCGCAACATTCGCAGCGGGTCATCGGAAAACGACTCCACCGGATCCAACGGAGTCCGTAGGGTCCGGGTCTCCAGGTCGGCGCGACCACCGAACGGATCGTGCAACATTCCGTCAGCTACGTCGACAGCCATTGCGTTGACCGTGAAATCCCGACGAGCCAGGTCCTCGAACAGCTCGCTGGAGAATCGCACCACCGGCTTACGGGAGTCGCTCAAGTAGGCCTCAGCTCGATGGGTGGTGATCTCCATGGTGACGTCGCCCACCCGCAGTCCGACCGTGCCGAACCGCTCGCCCTGCAACCACACTGCATCAGCCACTTCGGCCACCAGTTCCCGGATCCGGTCAGGGGTGGCGTCAGTGGTCAGGTCGTGATCGGGCGTCCGGTCATCGCGCAGGAGCCGGTCACGGACCAGTCCGCCGACTAGATAGAGACCGTGCCCGGCCGCGTGGAATGGCCCGGCCACTGGCGCCACTGCAGCGCGGATGTCGTCAAACGTCCCATCAGGAATGGCGGAGAGCCCGTCCACCGTTCAATCCTCCAAGCCGTGGCGTCGAACCAGATCCACCACGAGGGAATCGACCTCGCCCACTACACCGCCGCGCCCTCGACCTGTGGCCTGTTCGGGCCGATAATCCATGCCGACGACGGCCGCCACGGTGGCCCCGGCCGAATCGGCGAGTGCACCAAGGTCGTACCCGCCTTCCAGGAACAACACCACCCGGCCCGTCGGGACCAGCCCCACCAGTTCGACGACCAGGTCTGCGTAGTCGGCCGAGGTCAGACCCATGTCCGTCAGCGGATCGGCCCGGTGGGCGTCGAAGCCTGCAGAGACGAGCAGCCAATCAGGAGCAAAACGCTCAACGGCGGGAACCACCACCGACCCCATGACGTGGCGGTAGTCATCGCCGGCCGCGCCAGGGGGAAGGGGAACGTTGATCGTGGTGCCGACTCCCGCACCTGTACCGACCTCGTCGGCCGCGCCGGTACCCGGATACAGCGGCCACTGGTGGCACGACACGAACAGCACCTGGTCATCACCGTAGAAGACGTCCTGGGTGCCGTTGCCGTGGTGGGCGTCCACGTCGACTATGGCCACCCGTTGACCGACTCCTACCAGAGCGGAGGCGGCCACCGCCACGTTGTTGAGAAGACAGAACCCCATGGACCGGTCGGGCGTGGCGTGATGCCCTGGAGGTCGTACCGCACAGAAGGCCAGGTCGGCGTGACCGGCACGAAGCCCATCAACCGCCACCAGGCCCGCGCCGGCCGCTAGTCGGGCTGCCATCCAGGAATTCGGGCCCATGACCGTGTCGGGATCGCACCGGCCACCACCCTCGGCATCGATCCCAGCCAGCTTCTCGAGGTACGCCGGCGGATGGACGCCCATCAGGTCCGCATCATCGGCCAGGCGCGGCGCACGACGGATGACCGCCTCATCAACGCCTGCGGCGTCCAGCCCCTCCCACACGGCCGTCAGGCGAGCAGGCTGCTCTGGGTGACGGGATCCCGCCCGGTGGTCCAGAAACCGCTCGTCGGTCACCAGGAGGAGCGACATCTAGCGAGCGTAACCTCCGTGCCCCCGGAGGTTCCGACCCCTCTGGCCAGTCGGGCAAGTCATACCCTGTCGGAATCGACGTCCGGACCGAACGAACCTCCGTCGACGAACCCTTCCCCTCGGGTCGCGTCGCCCAGCCGCCTGTCGGGCTGCCGGGTTCCGGTGTTCCCTGTATCGAACGGTTCATGACCAGCGGCGGCACGGTCATCCGTCTGAGTCCATGGCGTGGCAACACCCGGACCACCCAGGTAGTGGCCGTGGACGGGCCACCACCACGTCCCGACGACGTGTCCGACCTCATCGAGTACCTCGGCTCCCGGGGCGTCCGGGAGATCATGACCACTGCGCTGGGACCGATCGACCAACAATCGTTCACAGCACGTGGGTTCGACCCTCAGGAACACCTCCTACTCATGGGTCGACCTGTCGACCCGACGAACCCATCCTCCCGCTGGACATCACGCTGGACTGGACGTACCCCCAGTCGTCCCCGTACCCGACCCGCCCGTCGACGGGACCAGGACGCCGTACTAGAACTGGATGACCGAGCATTCGCCCCGTTCTCGCCCTTCTGGCGATTCGACAGGGCCGCCCTCGACGAGGTGGGGCAGGCCACCGAATCTCATCGTCGACGCGTGATCAGACAGCGGGCCAACCGACGGACGGGTTCCACGGTGATCGGTCACGCCATCACCGGACGAACGACCACCATCGGATTCCTCCAGCGTCTGGCCGTCGATCCGGCGGCCGAGGGCCGAGGCGTCGGCTCGGCCCTGGTCGTCGACGCACTTTGCTGGCTACGCCAGACGGGGGCCCATGAGGTCTGGGTGAACACCCAGCCCGACAACGACCGCGCCCGTGCCCTCTACCTCCGCCACGGATTCACCGAACGGGAGGGGGGCCTCGACGTCCTCCACAGGGTGATCGACGACCCGGCCGGAGATCTGGTCAGATGAACCGGCAACGAATAACCACGGCCGTCTCGGCCAACCCCACGAGGTGGTTCGGACAGCCCCTCCAGCCGACCAGTCGGCAGAAGGTCCTGATGCAGGTCCTTATGACCGTCCTGCTCGCAGCCCTGCTGGTATCTGCATCCGCGGGGGCGACGGCCGAACAGGCGCGAGCCGACGGTGACTCGGCCAGCCTCGGTCTCATTGCACAGTCGCCATGGATCGACGACGATGGCGATCTGGCCCTCCAGTTGAGGATCACCGGAGATGCCACCGGCTCCCACCTCCGCCTTGGACTCCACCACCCAGTGGATCGTCGTGGTCTCCTGGCCCTCCGGGACGACCCGGTGCTCGGAGTCCCGGAGTCCACCCTCACCATCGACGTCTCCGACGTCATCAACTCGGCCGGCGTGGCCTCACTCACCCTGCCAGTCGGTCCTGACGGGATCCTTCGCTCGCGACCCGGCGAAGTCTCCCCATTAACCGTCGAGCTGGTGGCCGCCAACGGCCACCTATTGGACCGACTGGTTACCCCGGTGGTCCATCTCCCGATCGTGCCCGCTGGCGAAGCGGCCGCCCAACGACCACTCCTTGTCGGGATCTCGCTGGACATCGACGGACCGCCACCGCTTCGCCCCGACGGGCGGGTCGAACTGGACGAGGCAACGGTGCGATACCTCGGCGCGGTGGCCAACGCCGTTCTCGACCATCCCGGCGCACCGGTGGACGTGCGTCTGCCGCCAGCCACCATGGCCGGTCTGGCCCACTCTGATGACCTGGCCCACGCCCGCCTCTTGGCCCAACTAGCGGCAGCCGTGCAGTCTGGTGGCCTCCACCTCCGGTCATCGCCGTTCGTGACCGCCGATCCAGAAGCATGGCGACAAGCTGGACGCTCCGACGTCCACCGGGATCTGCTCGACCACGGCGACCAGGTCCTGACCGAACACCTCGGCGCCGCCCCCGACCGATCAGTCGCCGTACTCGAACCCACCGCGGTTCCCTCCACCCTCGATCTTTTGAACCGACTGGGAACCGTCCACCACGTCGTCTCCGCTGATCACCTTGACCCCCGTCCGATCACCGCGTCACACGGCTCCACCCATCCCGCCCGACTCCTTGATGCGGCCGGGGTCGCCCACCCGGCGCTGGTATCTGATCCCGATCTGGCCCGACACCTGGTCGACCCCCGGGGATCGGTATCCGCTGCCCAGCAACTGGTGGCCGACCTAGCTCTGCTGGCCTGGTCGGACCCCACGGTGACCCGAACGGCCATCATTACCGTGCCCGACGGCCTGACCATCGACGCCCTAACTCTGGGTCTGGTCCTCGGAGTTCTGAGGGATGCGCCCTTCCTCCATCTGCAGTCGCTCCCAGACTTGTTCGAGGCGTCGTTGACCGCCGATGCAGCGGCCGCCATCAATTACGAGCTCTGGCCGGACCCCGTCATATCGGTCTCCCGGCGGGCCACCGACCGGAGTCTCGCCGAGACCACGGTGGCGGCCTACACCGCCATGTTGGGTGGCCCCCACCCCGACGCCGCGGCTCTCAATGACCTTCTAGAGGTCACCGCGGCTGCCGAACTCGACGGAGATGCGATGGGCGCATACCTGTCGGCCGTGTACGCCACGGTGTCCGGTGTCCTCGACGCGTTCACCACCCCATCGGACCAGAGCGTCCGACTCACGGCACGCCGAGCCGACCTGCCGTTCACCATTCACAACGGCCTGAACACCGACGCACGGGTGGTGCTTGTCCTCCAGAGCGACGGTCGTATCGACTTCCCCGACGGTGACGTCATCGAGGCCGTGCTGGTCCCCGGTCGTAACCGGATCGCCGTGCCCGTCCGGGCCAGGACGTCAGGTGACGCCCGACTCCAGGTCACCGTCCGATCCCCCGACGATGCCCGACTCCTCCAGCTCCGGTCGACACAACTCATGGTGCGTACCACCAGCCTCCCGGGCGTCGGTGTGGCGTTGTTCGTTGGTGCACTCGCCGTCCTGGCCATCTGGTGGGTTCGCTCAGCCCGACTACGCTCGACGCGCACCAGACTTGGAGAGAGCCCATGACCGTCCGCATCGTCACCGACAGCGCCTGCGACCTCACCGAGGCCGAGATCGAAGCCCACGGCATCGACCTGGTCCCGCTGAGCATCCGATTCGGCGAAGACGTCCAACTGGACCGCGAAGAGTTGTCCGTCGACGACTTCTACCGCCGCATGGCGTCGTCCGATGAGCTTCCCCAGACCGCTGCACCGTCCCCCGGGGCATTCGCCGCAGTATTCCAACGTCGCCTCGACGAGGGTGCCGACGCCATCGTGTGCATCAACCTCTCCAGTGGGATGTCGGCCACCATGGAGTCCTCGGAACTAGGCGCCCGCGAGGTAGACGGCGACGTTCGCATCGTGGACAGCCGATCGGTCACCGCCGGACAGGGCGTCATGGTCCTCGCGGCCGCCATCGCAGCTGCCAGTGGCGCGTCAGCAGACGAGATAGTGGCCCTCGCGGAAGACATCCGGGACCGCACACGGGTGTTCGCCGCTATCGACACCTTGGAAAATCTCAAGAAGGGTGGTCGAATCGGCAACGCTCAGGCCCTGCTGGGGAGCATGCTCTCCATCAAGCCCCTCATCGACGTGAGTTCCGGCATCGTCGAGGAGGCCGGCCGCCAACGCACCCGGAAGAAGTCCTTGGCGTGGTTGCGGGACCGGGTAGCCGACCATGTCGACGAGATCGAGACCCTGTCCGTCATGCATGCCCAGGCTGACGACGTGGACGATCTAGTGACCATGCTGTCCGACCTGGTGGATCCCTCGATCATCCGGGTGGGAGTGATCGGACCGGTGGTGGCCAGTCACGGAGGCCCCGGCGTGGTCGGTCTCTGCTTCACACTCCGTCCCTGATCGACCTGTTCCCGCCCCATTCCCCTGTTCCGGACTGGTCATCTGCAGTCAGCTCCGGCGGCGGCCCAGAAGGTGATCGGTAGGCTCGACGCCATGATGACGCCGGTTGACCCCCACCCCACGGAGGACCCCACCCCTGGGACCCCCGTTCGGGGCGATTGGGCCTCGTCGCTCGTCGACCGGTTCGTCGAGGTGGTCGACCAGGTTCGAAACGTCACCACACGGCCGATCATCACCCTCGCTCGTGCCCTGGTGTTTGGACTCGTCATGGTGTGTTGTGCCGTCGCTGCAACCGTCCTAGCCGGCATCGGCCTGTTCCGCCTCCTTGACGTCGTCCTTCCCGGTGAAAGCTGGTCAGCCCATCTCGTCCTAGGTGCCACCTGCTGCGCACTCGGCGGACTCCTTTGGTCCCGCCGAAGTCCCTGATCCCAAATCTCTCTCCCTTCTGGAGTACCCGTGTCTGAACCCGTATCTGGACCCATATCTGGACAGGTCCCATCCCACCGCGAGGTCGTGATCATCGGATCCGGGCCCGCTGGCCTGACCGCGGCCATTTACGCAGCCAGAGCCGACCTTGCTCCCCTGGTCATCGAAGGCGAACCTTCGTCGAACAGCGACCAACCCGGTGGTCAGTTGATGCTCACTACCGAGGTCGAGAACTTTCCCGGCTTCCCAGAAGGGGTGATGGGCCCCCAACTCATGGGCGACATGCGGGCCCAAGCCGCCCGGTTCGGTGCCGAGATCGTGACGGCCAAGGTTTCCCGGGTCGACTTTGCCGAACGGCCGTTCCGAATCTGGATCGGTGATCCCGACGCTGATGAACCCACTCACACCGCCGATGCCGTCATCGTCTCGACCGGAGCCCGGTCGGTCATGCTGGGGCTGGAGGCCGAGCAGCGGCTGATCGGACATGGGCTCTCCACGTGTGCCACCTGTGACGGCTTCTTCTTCCGTGATCAGGAAATCGCCGTTGTCGGTGGCGGGGACTCCGCGCTGGAAGAAGCCGGATTCCTCACCAAGTTCGCCTCCAAGGTGACGCTGGTCCATCGTCGCGACGAACTACGGGCGTCAAAGATCATGCAGCAGCGAGCCCTAGACAATCCCAAAATCGAGTTTTCCTGGAACTCCACGGTCGACGACGTCCTTGGAGAGTCCAAGGTCGAGGGCCTGGCCCTACGGGACACGGTGACCGACGAGAAGCGCGTGCTACCGGTGACCGGTGTGTTCATTGCCATTGGCCACCGCCCCAATACCGACCTGTTCAACGGGATTCTGGATATGGACGAGGCGGGCTACCTGGTGACCGGGGCGGACCGTTCGACCACCAACGTGGATGGCGTGTTCGCCTGTGGTGACGTCCAGGACCACACCTACCGGCAGGCCATCACCGCTGCAGCCTCGGGATGCATGGCCGCCATCGATGCCGAGCGTTGGCTGGAGAGCCGAACCGACTGATCACCCCTCGACGGCCTACGCTCCTCGAGAAACCTCTCCTTGACCGTCATCGATCGACGACCTATGGCAGAGGCAACGACCAACTTGTCCTCCGGGACCCGAGGGAAGCGAGACCCCATGGCCGGCGCCATCACCAACCTGTCAGAAACCACGTTCGACGAGGCGATTGGCTCCGCCACCGAACCGGTGCTGGTCGACTTCTGGGCTGAGTGGTGCGGCCCATGCAAGACGATCGCCCCCATCCTGGAGGAGATCGCCACCGAACAGAGCAACTCGATCCGGATCGCCAAGGTAAACGTCGACGAAGCACCGGATCTGGCTCGACGCTTCGAGGTGATGAGTATCCCGACGCTGATCCTGTTCGCTGATGGTCAGCCGACCACTCGGATCGTGGGAGCCAAGGGCAAGCCACAACTGCTCGAGGAACTGGCCCCCCACCTCTAGGTCTCGACTCGGCGCACAGACCACCGGCTGCAACCGACCACGGAGACCGGTCCCGACCGTGACCGGATCAGACGATCCGACGATCCACGACCTTCACCGCCGTCTAGCCGACGTCGGTCATCCCGTCGATCACCACGAGGTGGTCGACGGCTCATTCGGACCCGACACCACTAGGGCACTGCTGGCCTTCCAGGCCGAGCGGGGCCTCGACGAACACGGAACGGTCGACGACGCTACGCATGCCGCCCTCGTCGAGGCCGGCCACCGCCTCGGTGACCGCCACCTCTACCTCCACACTCCAATGTTCCGAGGCGATGACGTCGCTGACCTGCAATTACGCCTCGGAAGCCTAGGTTTCGACGCTGGCCGGATCGACGGCATTCTCGGACCGGACACCACGTCAGCAGTGTCTGATTTCCAACGGAACATCGGCCTCGCCGCGGACGGAATCGCCGGGCCGCTTACCGTGGACGGACTCCGACGCCTTCTAGGACGGACCGCAGGGCGACAACCAGTGGCCCAGGTGCGGGAGCTGGACCGTCTCCGTCGAAGTCGACCCGATCTTGTCGACCAACGAATCGCCATTGGTGAATTTGGTGGAACCGCCGCTCTGGCCGGGGCACTGACCCGCATCCTTCGGGCCCGTGGCGCCCATGTTCTGGAGTTGGATCAGCCCGACGCGGCCCTACAAGCGGAAACTGCCAACGAATTTGACGCCGGAACCTACATTGGCCTCCGCCTTGAGAATCATTCCCAATGCAGAACAGACTACTTTTCCACAGCCGGATTCCATTCCGAGGGGGGCCTCCGCCTGGCGCATCGTTGTGCCGATGCACTGGACCGGGCGCTACGGATCCATCTAGAGGCAGCTACCGATGAGATCGTGAGCACCACCTGTACGGGTCGACGACTACCAATCCTCCGTCAGACGCGGATGCCAGCCGTACTCTGCACCCTCGCACCCGCGTCCACCATCGTCCTCGCCACCGCGGAGATCGCCGACTGTCTGGCTTCAGCCGTTACCGACTGGCTGGCTGATCCAACCGCGGGTCCTGTCTAATCCCATCCACCGGCTGCTAGATGTCAGTGCAGGTCAGCCACCCAAAAGCTCGAACAAGCGCTGTAAGTCATCCCGATCGGCATACTCGACAACTATCCGGCCCTTGCGACCCCGCGTAACCACCCGAACCTTGGTATCGAACCGGTCTCCGAGGATCCGTTCGACCTCCAGGAGTGCCGCATCAGGCGTAGGTACTGGATACGCGGTCGAATCCACAACCGGCTCTTCGACCTTGTCGAGGGCCCGAACCAGATCCTCAACCTGACGAACCGAGAGACCGTCGTCGACCACTCGAGAGGCCAGACGCTCCAAGAGGTGATGGTCAACCAGCCCAGCCAGGGTTCGAGCGTGCCCAGCAGTGAGGAGACCCTCCATGATCATCTGCTGGACGGTGTCGGGCAGATGGAGCAACCGAAGCGCATTGGCCACCGCAGGTCGGCTACGACCCACCCGAACCGCCACCTGGTGCTGTGTAAGCCCGAATTCGTCCATCAAACGATGGAAGGCCGAGGCCTCCTCCAGTGGATTGAGGTCATCTCGGTGGACGTTCTCGACAATGGCCTGCTCAAGGCTGTCCCGGTCACCAACATCCCGGACCAGCGCGGGTATGGCCGACAACCCGGCCCGCCGAGCCGCTCGCCAGCGACGCTCCCCAGCCACCAGTTCAAGGCCGTCCTCGGTCCGACGCACGAGAATCGGCTGGAGAACACCGATCTCCTGGATGGATAGCGTCAGTTCGGCCATCTTTTCGTCATCGAAGACGCGCCGAGGCTGGTAGCGATTTGGCTCGATGGCTGACACGGCCACCATTTCGAGATGCAGGTCATCGGCAACGCCACTTGCCTCTACGGGGACCGACGGTGCTGCGGTGGCCTCACCGGGAGCAGAAGGGGTCGCCCCCCGGGGCACCCCTTCAATCGGCGGGTCGGCCTGAGTCCCAACGGATCGGAGGCTCGTGGCCCCTCCTTCCGGAATCAGTGCGGAAAGGCCTCTTCCCAATCCACCCTTCTTCATGCCTGGACCTCCTCTGAGCCGGCCTCCGACTCACCATTCTCATCGTTATCAATAATTTGGCCAGAAGTTGGCTTCACCGGCCCGCTGAGGACCTCACGCGCCAATTCCCGATACGCCACGGCGCCACGACTGGTCGGGTCATACACGTTGATGGGCTGGCCAAAAGACGGCGCCTCGGACAACCGGACCGATCGGGGAATTATCTGCCGACATACCTTGGTGCCGAAGAAGGTTCGAACTTCGTCCGCCACCTGTTCGGAGAGTTTGGTCCGTGCGTCGTACATCACCAGCGCAATGGTCGACACCTCAAGATCAGGATTGAGGTTCGCCTTGACCAGGTCCACGTTGCCGATGAGCTGTCCTAAACCCTCGAGGGCATAGTACTCACACTGAATTGGTACCAGAACTTCACGAGCGGCTACTAGGGCGTTGATCGTCAAGAGACCTAGCGCCGGTGGACAGTCGATCAAGACGATGTCGTAGTCGTCGACGATCTCCGCAAGCGCCCGTTCCAGCCGGTACTCCCGACTGAATGCCGCCACCAGCTCGATTTCCGCCCCAGCGAGGGCCAGGCTGGAGGGGAGTAGGTCGAGGTTGGGGGTATCAGTCGAACAACGCAAGTCAGCCGCCGACGCTTGTTGCAAGAGCACGTCATAGATCGACTGCTCGAGATCCCGAGAAGGCACGCCGACACCTGTGGTGGCGTTCGCCTGAGGATCCAGGTCGACTATCAGTACCTTTCTGCCCTCCTCAGCCATTGACGCACCGAGGTTGATGGTCGTCGTGGTCTTTCCGACCCCACCCTTCTGGTTTGCGACGGCGATGATGCGTGGGCGATGGGTTTCTTGAGACATCCCGGGCATCATGGCCAGAACGGTGGGAAAAGACAAGGACCTTGTGGAAAGCCCCGTTCTAGAACGAGTTTTCGTGCCGCAACCGTCCGAATGTTTCACGTGAAACAACTGTTCCCCGGTGGGCTGGGGAATGTCGACCCAAGCAACCTGCTTACTCCGAAATGTTTCACGTGAAACATCCCTCGTCTAGGTGGCTCTCAGAACAGGGGATCCGCCATCTGCCGGGCGAAGCGCCGAGGAAAACGATCTGGACAAGCCCCGATTCGGACCATGGCCCGGTAACCCGCTGGTCCAGCCGCCTGATCGCTGATCCAGCCTCCGAGATCCTCCAATCCGAGCTTGGACAACCCCTCAGCCGGCCATCGACGTGCCTCAGCGCTCCCGCCAGTGATCCCTGGAGGCTCACTGACCACCAATACTCCCTGTTCAGCCAGGAGAGGGGCCGCACATTCCGCTGTGGACCCGGGAGGAGCAAACCCTCGGGCAGTCACCAGGGACACCGCACCTCGAAGCTCGCCACTGGCGATATCAACGGCATCGGCCAACAGCACGTCCACTCGATCCTCCAGTCCAAGCTGGCGAACCGCCCATCGGAGAAAGGTTGCACGACGATCTCCCCGGTCAACCAGAATCCACCGCCAGGGCGTAAGCGTGGCCAGAACCAGCCCGGGCACGCCACCCCCTGTTCCGAGGTCCACAGCGAGCTCGCTGTCTCCCATTTCTGGAATCGAAAGGCCGTCACCTTCCCGGACCACTAGACCACCATCCAGAAAACCCAAGAAGCCCGCGCTGTGCGCGGGCCCCTCGGACGCCGCCGATGAAGTGAGATACCCCTCGGCGACTGCCTCGTCCAAGACCTGGTCGAGGCTTTTCTCGACGATGGTTAGCCGTCGATCAGCGAGATCACCACTCGCCGATCAGCGTCACTGCCCTCAGAGAAGGTGGCGAGGCCATCGATCTCTCCCACGGTGTCATGCACGACCTTGCGATCCGCTGCTCCCATGGGCTCCAGCGCCCGGGGACGACCGTCATCAAGCACAGCCTCGCCCTGGTTCCGAGCGAAGTCCGCCAGGAAGGTCCGACGACGCTCGCGGTACCCGCCGATGTCGACAGTCAGAGACCCATCCGCCTGACCATCGGAACTCCTCTGTACGAGGGTCCGTGACAGTTCGGTGATGGCACGTACCGTTTCGCCTCGCTGGCCAATGGCCAGACCAAGGTTCAGGCCCTGAGCCTCGACGGTGAGGCGATCCTCTTCGATTCGGCTGGCCACCCGAGCCTCGAGGCCCATCCGGTCCAGGAGTCCCTGGACGAACTCTTCAGTGATTCGTGCCTGCGTCTGCAGATCCATGGACTCCACGTCAGTCCTCTCCCGGTCGCTTCCACGACCGTTTCCATCGGTCGACGACTTCGCCGACTCTCCATTCCGACCTCGACGATCGGCATTCCTCTCACTACCCCGGTCCCGTCCACGTCCAGAATCGCCCACAGGCTCCCGTGACGCACGCTTTTCCGAAGTTACTGACTCCTGCTGCGAGTGGCCTTGCCCATCGCCACGACCCTCGCCCCCCCTGCGGCGACGATTGCCGCCACGAGAACCCTCGCCCTGACGCTCGTCATCACGATCCTGCCGACGATCACCACCCTGGGTGGTACTCCGGATCCGATCCTGATCCCCGCCCTTGGACTGGCCATTCTGTCGCCCGCTGCCCTTGCCAGAACCGCCACGACCCCGACCGCCGCTGCGGTCATTTCGCCGATTCCGATCACGTCGCTCCACCTTGGGACGGGGGCTGGTCGGCCGAACACGAGCCCGGAGACGGGCCTCGGTCTTCTTCAAACCAAACATCGACCGAGAGGCCTCGACCAGCACCTCCACCTCGAGTTCATCTTCAGCTACACCGAGCCGATCCAAGGCTCGTTCCTTTGCTTCATCTAGTGAGATACCGGTGGTTTCAATCCACTCCATGGCTCACTTCCTCCTTTTCTTGTTCTTGGCACTGCGCGCACGGGCTGTTCCGGGAGGAGTCGTCCGACCCCCACCAGACCGCCCGGCCGGCGGCCTCTTGTCGGTTGTTTTGATGTCATCAGACGCATCGCTGCGTCCGCGACGACTCGCCTTCTTCTTCGCCGGGGAAGTCGAGGACCTGGATTTCCGAGCACGCTTCTTGCTTGAACGGGAATCATCCTCAGAGGACACTCCATCGTCGATCTTTTGAGAACTATTCTCAACCTTGCCGGCTGTCGTTCGTCCTGATCGAACAGAACCGCTGGTCGAGGGCCTATCTTCAGGCTTTCCACCTGTACTTTTCCCGGGCTTGCCGCCGGTCTTGGCACCAGATTTGGCACTGCCGGACTTACCGCCACCGGACTTCTTGGTCGATTCAGTACTGGTCGGAACCACAACCTCTGGATGATCCCGCCCAGGTCCGTACAACGTCTGGGTGATGTAGGCCTGCTGGGCGATCCGGTACAGGTTGGAGACCACAAAGTACATGACCAACGCAGCATCCAAGTTGAACGAGATCACCGGCAGGAAGAACGGCATGACCTTCATCAGCATCTGCTGCTGAGGATTCACCGTGGCATCGGGGTTCCGACCCCTGATCTGTCGCTGCTGGATCCATGAGCTGGCGAACACGATCAGGATCAGGATCAGATAGGGGAGGGACGACGTCAAGCTCTGTGACAACGCCGTTCCCGCTGATCGGGAGAGATCGAAGCCCAGGAAGAGCATTTCGGTCTCACTAGACAGGTCGATAAAGAGATCTGAACTCGGGTCGACGTAGGCCGGATAGAAGGCCTGAGGATCGTTGGACGCCCCGGTCAATGCCGCATTTGACCCGTTGGCCAACCGTCCGGCCACCCATCCCGCGCTGTCCCCGATGTCGGACAACCGCCTGGTCATGCCCCGCAGCACGTTGTACAGGACCATGAACACTGGCGCCTGGATCAACATGGGCAGGCAGCCACCCATCGGGTTGATGTTGTTGGCCTGGTAGAAGGCCATCATCTCCCGGTTCATGACCTCCCGGTCGCCCTTATACCGAGTCTGGATCTTCTTCATCTCGGGCTGGAGGTGCTGCATCTTGATCATCGACCGCGTGCCCTTAAGGGTCAGAGGGGTCACGATCAGCATGACCACGAGGGTCAGCAGGACAATGGCCAGGCCGTAGCTGGGTACGAGCCCGTAGAACCAGGACAGAACGGCGGCGATCAGGTCGAACATGTGGATCCTCGGGAACCATGAAACGGATGGGGACGGTCAGATGGCCCGGGCACGGGATCCAAGCCCGTACCACCCCACGGATGGCACCGGCAGAGGCGCCCGACGGTCAACACGGAACCACGAATCGCCCCATGGCTCTCGAGGGCGTCCAAGGCGTAGTTCGAACAGGTCGGGACAAATCGACAGGGAGTGGGACGACCATCCACGACGCGCTGGTAGCCACGTACCGCAGATCGCAAAATTCGGGTAAGAACACCGAAGTCAGAGGATGTTTTCATAGATAGGTTCCGTCAAGTACGTACACGTCGGAGCGTTAGCCTTCGGTTAGTGCGTCGATCGCACCCGTCAGATATCGCTGGAGCTCGTCGTAGGACGAGTCCGCAGCACCAGGTGACACCCGAACCAGGTAGTCGCCGACCGGTACACCCTGTGGGCGCCGGTCGAGGTCCACCACTATCGCCCTGAGGCGACGGCGGATCCGGTTCCGGACGACCGCCGGCCCGACGGTCCGAGGAATGGCGTAGGCCACCCTCGGTCCCGGGCCGTCCATCTGGTCTCCGCTGGCTCGAAAGCCGATTCGCAATGGTCCACGGCGAACCGTGCGACCATTGCGACGGAGTAGACGAAAGTCGTCCCGTCGACGCAGCCGGCCGATCAAGCCGACAATCGGGCGCGGCCCTTCTGGCGGCGGGCCGAAATGATGGCCCTTCCTGCGCGGGTTTGCATCCGCTTCCGGAAGCCGTGCTTCCTGGCTCGACGCCTGGTGTTGGGCTGGAACGTACGCTTCATAAATGGTCTCCTGCTGGCATCGAAAGGGCGTCGTCAGGAAGGGGAGCGCCCAGATGCCGTCGATTACTGGAATACGGTCGGACCCCTCATCGGACAAAGACGCCAGACGAAGAACGACCGTCCACCGTCGGTGACGGCGGGATCGGCTCGGCTGCCGATCGGACTGGACCGATGGGTCGGGACGAATCCCGCACCGATCACGTGTCTGCCCGACAGGCTACGGGCCGATTGACGGACGCGCCAACCGTGAACACCGCATCTGACGAGATCCCTGTCCCCCGTTTGAGGACCTCTAACCCCAGCACCAACAACCCCCAGCGAGAGTTATCCACAGATCCCATCAAGCCCCGACTGCCTAATTGGTCCCTGAAACCCGGAGCGGTGTCCCCATCGCGAAATCATCCAATTCCGGGCCCTGTCGCGCGAAATAGGAACTGAACAGGCGCGACGCGTGATGGGTTCTGGCCTTGCGCGAGGTCATCCACAGGCTGCTACCTTGCCTCGCCCACAGCGAGGGCGGAGTGGGCCAACGGTGGCTGTTTTCCGTTCTCTAACGACCTTTCCACAACAAATTTAACATCTGTGGACAACTTGATCGGAGAATGCAATGGCAGATGCAACGGTGCTTTGGGAGGCCTGTGCGGCAGCCATTCAGTCGAAGGTGTCAGACGTCGTCTGGCAGATGACGTTCAGCGCGGCCCAGCCGGTGACTGCAGACGACCAAACCCTCACCGTCTCAGTACCGAGCATCGTGACCCTGGATCGGATCGAAGGTCGGTACCACGACCTGGTCCATGACACGGTCTCCGAGGTGAGCGACGACCAACTCACGCTCAACATCGTCATCCGAAAGGACGACGTTGAAAACCATGATGAGTTGATCTTCGACCTCCCACCGCTGACTCATCCAGCAGCCAGTACCACAGCGCCAAATTCCCTCCATCGAGCCAACCTCGATGAGCGCACCAACCCCATCCAACCAGCAGCATCCAGCCTGACCCCCACAACCGTCACCTCCGTCGGCGCCGCTGCCACTACCGGTACGGGAGATTCTTCGTTCGCCGGACGCCTCACCTTCCAAGACTTCGTCATCGGCTCGTCAAACCGGTTCGCCCACGCTGCAGCCCAGGCCGTAGCCGAAACCCCTGGTCGCTCGTACAACCCCCTCTTCATCTACGCCGAAGCCGGACTAGGAAAGACCCATCTCCTCCAGGCCGTCGGCAACTACGTCCTGGCCCACTATCCGACCAAACAGGTCCGGTACGTATCCAGTGAGACGTTCATGAACCGGTTCGTAGAAGCCATCCGCAACAAGCAACTCCCAGAGTTCAAGGACCTCCATCGTCGCAACGACGTACTCCTCGTCGATGACATCCAGTTCATGGAAGGAAAGGAGGGCCTCCAAGAGGAGTTCTTCCACACCTTCAACGCTATCCAGGAGGGTGGCGGCCAGATCGTGCTCACCAGCGATCGACCCCCGGACGACATCTCCACCCTGGAGGATCGACTTCGAAGCAGATTCAAGATGGGTCTGGTCACCCATATCCAGCCCCCCGACGTTGAGACCCGTCTAGCCATCCTCCGCAAGAAGTCTGAACAAGGAAGAAGCAGCATCGAGATCCCTGACGATGTCCTGTTCTTCATCGCCGAGAACATCACCGAGAACATTCGTGAACTCGAGGGTGCCCTGACCCGGATCACCGCCTACTGCAGTCTCAACCAAGAGGTTTGCACCATCGACCTGGCCACCACCGTTCTCGGAGATTTGATTACCAGCAACGCACCGCTGATCATCACCCCGGACCTGATCCTCAACCAAACCTCGGAGATCTACGGCTTCAGCCGCGAAGATCTCGTTGGTGCCAGCAGGCGCCGGCCCCTCGTAACTGCACGCCAAGTTTCGATGTACGTCTTTCGTGAGCTCACCGACCTGAGTTACCCGGCCATCGGTCGAGAGTTCGGTGATCGTGACCACACCACGGTGATCCACGCCGTCGAGAAGATCACCCGTCTCATGGCCGAACGCCGCGAAATCTACGATCAGGTCTCGACCCTCACCTCTAACGTTCGTTCCGGTAAATGAGGGGCTCCCAGTTAGTTTGATTAAGGACCAGCTGATTCTCCCGTTAGCCAAATCCTGTGGATCATCCCGTGTACGACCAGTGGAAGGCGATGTGGACGCTCGGTGGATCATGACTAGACCATCCACAGCCATTGTCTCCATTCATCGTCACGCTGGGGATACCGGTGGATGACCGACACGACACCATCACCCTCCTGACCTGCGATGATGGGAGATACTCCACAATCCACAGCACTTATTACTGCTACGACCTGATTAGAAAAGCCACATGGAGAAAGTGACCACCTTGTGAAGTTCCGATGCGAACGAGATGTCCTAGATAGGGCCTTCTCCATCACCCGACGCGCTGTTGCCGGTCGTGGAGGAACACTTCAAGTCTTGTCAGGCCTCCACCTGGAGCTCAAGGGAAACACCTTGACCGTGGTCGGTAGTGACCTTGACCTGGTGGTACGTGTCACTGTCGAGGTTGGTGGTGAACAAGATGGTTCAGTGGTCCTGTCTGCTCAACTAGGGGCTGAGATTGTCCGATCTTTGGATAGTGGACAGGTGGAGTTCACCGTCGATGACGACGGGGCCAGCGTGGTGTCAGGACGATCAGACTTTCGTCTTCGGGTCATGTCGGCCGAGGAATACCCCCGCTTTGATGAACCCGGTGGAGAATCAGTAACCCTGGATGCCGGCGCAGTTGCTGATGCCCTTGACCAGGTCATTAAAGCGGCAAGCATCGATGACGCACGCCAGATTTTGACCGGCGTTCTCATGGCTGCCGAGGCAGACGGACTTAGATTCGTAGCAACGGATTCCTACCGTCTTGCGGTTAGAGATCTCCCTGGGACCGCAGTGCTGGGTCGGGACCAAACGGTGCTCGTTCCGTCACGAGCTCTAGACATGGTGGGAAAGATCTTGGGCGATGCCGAGGAGCTGACTATCAGACTGGGTGAACGGGATGCCACGTTCGAGGTAGATGATGTCCAGGTGGTGACCCGCCTCATCGAAGGTGAATTCCCGAACTACCGGGGCCTGATACCAGACGACCATCCGAATGTTCTGGTGGTGGACCGTATAGCCCTGCAGGAAGCAGTTCGCCGGGTCCGAATTCTGGCCCAGGAATCCACGCCGGTGAGGTTGTCGATGTCTACCGAAGGGCTTGAGTTGGTGGCCATCACCCAAGACGTTGGGCAAGCTCACGAATCTGTGGATGCCACATACGAGGGTGCCGATCTAACGGTGGCGTTTAATCCACAGTTCCTACTCGATGGTCTTGAAGTGAGTCCCGGTGAAGAGGTCCGGCTGGAGACCAGCGAGGCAAGCAAGCCTGCGGTACTCCGGTCGATTGGTGATGAGCAATTCCTGTATCTGCTCATGCCCGTACGGGTGTCCTGACCCTTCGAACGGTTCGGGCCGGTAATCCTGTGGTGGGCCGGCTCTCGGCGACTTCGCTGCCATGACCGTTGAACGCCTCTGGCTGACTGATTTTCGCAATCATCCGGAGGTTGATCTGGTTCTAGATCCCGGGGTCACCCTGGTGGTCGGTTCCAATGGCCAAGGGAAGACGAACCTTATTGAGGCGTTGGCCTGGTTGGCTCGAGGGTCGTCCTTCCGCGGTGCACCCACCGAGGCAATGGTGAGATTTGGTGCAGACCGGGCGGTAGTTCGAGCGGAGATCGATACGGCCGGGCGAAGCGTCCTACTCGAAGCTGAACTGGTGGCCTCGGGACGAAACCGAATTCAGGTCAACAAGCAGCGGATCACCCGACTGCGAGATCTTCTTGGTCATTTTAGGACCACGGTGTTCGGCCCTGATGACCTTCACCTGGTCAAGGGCAGCCCGGGAGAACGGCGGGGCTGGATCGACGACCTGCTGGTCGATCTACACCCACGTAATCATGCGCTTAGGAGTGACCTGGATCGGATCCTCCGACAGCGAAACACGTTGCTCAAACAGGCCAAGGGTCACTTGTCGACTGAGGTGGAGACCACGTTGGACGTCTGGGACGCCCAACTGGGAGACTTGGGAGAACGCTTGGCGACCGCTCGACGGGAAACCCTCGTGGCTCTCGGGCCGAGGGTTGATGAACTTTTCGACGCACTCACCGATGGGAGAAGTCGTCTCACGATGAAAGTGGTGGATCAGTGGTCCTCAGAGGGACTGGAGAAGGCATTGAACCGGGCACGGTCCAATGACGTCCGACGCGGTGTGACCACGGTCGGTCCTCATCGAGATGATGTGCTCCTGACTTTGGACGATATGCCGTCGAGAACCCATGCTTCCCAGGGGGAGCAGCGCTCGATAGCCCTCGCCCTCCGTCTTGCCGGTCATCGTCTGGTGGCTGAACAGACGGGTGCAGAACCGATTGTTCTGCTCGATGATGTGTTCTCAGAACTTGATCCTCGACGGTGTGTTGTCCTAGTCGGGTTGCTGCCATCGACCCAGGCAGTGATTACCTCGGCTGGAGCGGTTCCTGAAGGAGTAGAAGCTGGTGTCGTCCTTCATCTAGACGACGGCGAGTTCGTTTCCCAAATAGGACCATGAAGCCTGATCGCGGGCCGGTGGCCCTTCGATGGAGTTTGGAACGGCTGTTGGCTGGCATGGGAGCACCGCAGATCGATGACACCATGATGATCATCGATCAGTGGCCGGAGATCGTGGGAGCACGGTTGGCCGAGCGGATCGAAGCTGTCGCGGTGAGTGGATCAGAGCTCCTGGTCGCCGTTCACGACCCGGCCTGGGCTAGCCAGGTTGCGTGGCTGGAGGCCCAGTTGTTGGAGCGGGTTGAGGCCCTGGTTGGACCAGGGAAGATCACCTCGGTTCGGGCTCGAGTCCAGCCTCGTGAGGGACCCTGAGGGAGCATATTTTGCACCTGATCGACACCGCTTGGATCCGTGGTCGGGAGGCCATTGGCTGGTAGTCTGGTCAAACCGTGAAGATGCGCTCTGACCTGCGGTTTTATACCGCTTTGACCCGTCTTTTGGCACCTTTCTTCCCCGACCCGACGATCCAAGGGGAACGGCTCCCTTGACTACCGCAGAGACGTCCTACGGCGCAGCCGATATCACCGTCCTTGAGGGCCTCGAAGCCGTCCGGAAACGGCCTGGCATGTACATCGGATCGACGGGTCCCACCGGCCTCCACCACTTGGTGTGGGAGGTCGTAGACAACTCGGTTGACGAAGCGATGGCTGGCCACTGCACGACCATCGAGGTGACCCTCAGCGAGGACGGGTCGTGTGAGGTTTCAGATGATGGTCGGGGAATTCCCGTCGGCCTCCACCACCAGTATGAAGAGCTCACGGCCGCCGAGGTCGTGCTCACGGTGCTCCACGCCGGAGGCAAGTTTGGGGGCGAGGGATACAAGGTGTCCGGCGGGCTCCACGGCGTCGGCATCTCGGTGGTCAATGCGTTGTCGTCCAGGGTCGAGGTGGAGATTGATCGTGATGGCAGTCGGCACTACATGGATTTCGTGGAAGGCGGTCGACTGGAGACCCGTCTGGCGGTGAGCGGCGATTCACCCGATGGAAGGACCGGCACCACCGTTCGCTTCTGGCCGGACGAATCGATCTTTGACGAGACTCGATTCCGTTTCCAAACCTTGTCTGAGCGCTTCCAGATGATGGCGTTCCTGAACCGGGGTCTACGGATTCGATTGCGAGACGAACGGACGGACGAGAACCGTGGTGAGGTGGACTACCAGTACGAGGGGGGCATCCGCGACTTCGTGGCCCACGTGAATGCCTCTAAGGAGTCCTTGTTTTCCGAGGTCGGCTACATCGAAGGCATCGAGGACGGGCAGGAGGTCGAGGTGGCCTTCCAGTGGAATACCGGCTTCAACTCCGATGGTCTCCACTCCTTCGCCAACGGCATCAACACCCTCGAGGGGGGGATGCACGAGGAGGGATTTCGTAGCGCGTTGACAGCGGTGATGAACCGCTATGCCAAGAAGAGGAACCTCCTCAAGGAGAACGACGACAACCTCCAAGGCGAGGACATTCGCGAGGGGCTGACCGCCATCGTCAGCGTCCGCCTGTCTGATCCGCAGTTCGAGGGTCAGACCAAGTCCAAGCTGGGAAACGTCGAAATGCGATCGCTGGTGCAACGGACCACCAATGACCGGTTGGCCGACTGGCTGGAGGAACACCCCCCGGAAGCCAAGGCAATTGTCCAGAAGGCAATCAACGCCCAGCGGGCTCGGGTAGCCGCTCAGGATGCACGCAAGTCAGCCCGCCGGAAGTCGGCGTTGGACGGCGCCGGCATGCCCGACAAGCTCAAGGACTGTGCATCCAAAGATCCGCGGGAATCCGAACTTTTCATCGTGGAGGGCGATTCGGCTGGCGGTTCAGCGGTACAGGCACGCGACCCCCGCACCATGGCCATTCTTCCCATCCGGGGAAAGATCCTCAATGTCGAGCGTGCCCGTGCTGACCGGATGCTCAAGAACAACGAGATCCAAACGCTGATCCAGGCTATTGGTAGCGGCTTCGGCGACGACTTCGACGTCGGTCGCATCCGCTACCACAAGGTGATCCTGCTGTGTGACGCGGACGTAGACGGCAGCCACATCCGCACGCTTCTACTGACCTTCTTTTTCCGTCAGATGCGGCCGATGGTCGAGGCCGGACACGTCTACATCGCCCAACCTCCGCTGTATTCCACGGTGGTGGGGCGCGAGAAGGTCTACCTGAAGGACGACCACGCCAAGGAGGCGTTCTTGGTCGAGAATCCCAGCCACAAGCGGGAGTTCCAACGTCTCAAGGGCCTTGGCGAGATGGACTTCGACGAACTCAAGGAGACCACCATGGATCCGTCCCGTCGGAGTCTTCTGCAGGTGACCGTCGAGATGCTGGCCATTGCCGACGAGGTCTTCTCGACGCTCATGGGCGAGGACGTGGAGAGCCGTAAGCGCTTCATCCAGACCAATGCCCGCGATGTCCGGTTCTTGGACATCTAGTGGCTGACGAGACGGACGTCCCGACGACAGACGTGGCTGCTCCGGGTGACGAGGCACCGACGCTGGGATTCATCCAGCCCATCGAGATCCAGGAGGAGATGGAGCAGTCTTTCTTGGACTACGCCATGTCGGTCATCGTGTCGCGGGCTCTTCCCGACGCACGGGACGGTCTCAAGCCGGTGCACCGACGAATCCTCTGGGGCATGTACGACCTTGGAGCCCGGCCGGATCGGCCGACCATGAAGTGCGCCCGCGTCACCGGCGAAGTCATGGGTAAGTACCACCCCCATGGGGATCTAGCCATCTACGACGCCCTGGTTCGCATGGGACAGAACTTCAGCCTGCGTCACCCGGTCGTGCACCCGAAGGGAAACTTCGGCTATTCGCCGGACGACGCGGCCGCCGCGGCCCGTTACACCGAATGTCGCCTCGATCCGATCGCCCTGGACCTCCTGGCCGGGATCGACGAGGACACCGTTGATTTCACGGAGAACTACTCGGGTGAATTCACCGAGCCGGTGGTCCTTCCGGCCCGCTTTCCGAACCTTCTGGTAAACGGCAGCCAGGGCATTGCGGTAGGCATGGCGACCAACATTCCGACCCACAATCTGGGTGAGGTGATCGATGCCACGATCCACCTCATCGACCATCCGGACGCCACGCCGGATGACCTGATGGAACACTTGCCTGCACCGGACTTCCCAACCGGGGCCCTGATCCTGGGGCGGTCCGGTATCCGCGAGGCCTACCGGACCGGCCGCGGACAGGTACGGATGCGGGCCCGCACCGACATCGAAGAGGGCCAGCGGTCGAGCCGGATCGTGGTCTCCGAGTTGCCGTACCAGTCCAGCCCCAACCTGATCATGTCCAAGATCCGTGACTTGGTGGATGCTCGAGAGATTGAGGGCATTGCCGACATCAACGACGAGTCGGCGCAGGGAAGAACCCGAATCGTGATCACGCTCAAGCGGGACGCCCCGGCGCTGGTCATCCTTAACAACTTGTTCAAGCGGACGCCGCTGCAGACCACGTTTTCGGTCAACACGGTGGCCCTTGTCGACGAGGTGCCCCGCACTCTGAACCTGCGTGAACTGCTGGTGGCCTACGTCGACCACCAGGTCGAAGTGGTACGTCGCCGCAGCGAGTTTCGGTTGGCCAAGGCACGCGATGAGGCCCACATAACCGAAGGCCTCCTGAAGGCACTCGACCTGATCGATGACATCATCGCCCTGATCCGGGGGTCGGCGGATCGGGCTACGGCGCGTGAAGGTCTGATGGGTGATGACTTCGAGTTCAGCGAGGTCCAGGCAAACCACATCTTGGACATGCAGCTGGCCCGCCTGACCCGTCTTGGACGGACCAACCTCGAGGAGAGGATGGTCGAGCTCCAGGCGACGATCGCTGAGTTGGAGGCCATCCTCGGAGACGAAGAACGCCTTCGCAGCGTTATCAAGGACGAGTTGGGCGAGGTGCGGGCCAGACATGCCACCCCGCGGCGCAGCGAGATGGTCCACGATCCAGGCGAACTCGACATCGAGGACCTGATCGACGACGAGGAGATGGTGTTCGCCATGAGCACCTCGGGTTACGTCAAGACGATGTCAATCGGTGAGTTTCGGACCCAGGGGCGCGGAGGCAAGGGCGTCACAGGAGCAAAGCTCAAGGACGAGGATGCGGTGGCTCACCTCATCCACACCACCGCTCATGCCTACCTGTTGTTCTTCTCCACCAGGGGCCGGGTATACCGGCTCAAAGCTCACGAGATTCCGTCGGCTGGTCGTACAGCCCGCGGGACATCGATCGTGAACCTGCTCCCGTTGCAGCCCGACGAGCGGATCCAGGCCGTCATCGACACCCGGGACTACGAGTCGAACCGCTTCCTGTTCTTCGCCATGCGGAGCGGACGGGTGAAGAAGACCCTGTTCACGGCCTACGATTCGTCGTTGAAGGCCGGTCTGATCGCCGTGCGCCTCAACGACGGCGACGAGCTGGTGGCCGTGGTGCCCACCAACGGGGACGACGACCTGTTCCTTGTCTCGAGCTCTGGCCAGACCCTGCGGATCTCCGAGGACGACGTGCGGCCCATGGGGCGGAGCGTGGCCGGGGTGAGGGGCATGAAATTCCGGGACGAGGACGTTCTGGTGTCGTGTTGCGTGGCCCGTGCCGACGCCACGATCCTCCATCTGACCACCGAGGGCTATGGCAAGCGGACCGAGTTGGACGAGTTCACGGTCAAGGGCCGTGCTGGTCTTGGTGTACGGGGTATCCGGACGACCGATGATCGGGGACGAGTGGCTGGTGCGCTGGTGCTGACCGAGGACGAGGACCTGTTCGCCATCACGACGGCTGGAATGATCATCCGCATGCCCGCGACCGACATTTCGGTCCAGGGTCGGGATGCAACCGGGGTTCGGGTCATGTCCCCCGGCGATGGCCAGGAAGTCGCTGCGGTGTCGCCCGTACCGGCCGGCGAACCCGACGAGGAGTTCACCGAAGAGTTGGCTGACGGGCTGCCAGAGGTGCCCGTCGAATAGAACTGACCCCCGGGTGGTTCGTGCCTGGGCAACGGCCCAGTCGCCGGCCCGTCCGGCTGGACCGGGATCGGACCCGTAGACTTCCGGCCCGTGGCCCCCGACGACATCGATGATTCCAGTGAGCCGCGCCCAGCCGCGCGCTCTGGGGAACTCTTCGCGGATCTTGGGGAGGAGTCGACTGATGATCTCGTCGTGGACCTGCCTGAGGAGCTGGGCGATTTGGTCGATCCTGAAGGCGACATTGAAGCTGACGCAAGAACCGAGAACGACGTCGCATTGACGGCGCAGCAGTCGTCAGGCGACCTGTTGGCGAAGATGTCTGGTGGGGACCTCGATGACGACGACCTCGACGTGTCACCAGTCTTTCGACGGGAACGTCCACGTGTCCTGAAGGGCTGGTTCGGTCGGGCACGGGCAGAGGCCCTCCCGGTCGTCGAACGGGCTTCAGGTGCTCCGACCGGTGGGTATCGGGTGCGACGGGTTCGCCGTTTGGTCCGTCACATCGAGCCGTGGTCGGTTCTGAAGGTCTGTCTGGTGTTCTACCTGTGCGTCTGGGGTCTTCTGGTCATCGCTACCCGCATGCTGTGGAGCGCGGCTGACGAGGCGGGAACCATCGGCAAGGTCGAATCGTTCATCGAGGAACTATTCGCCCTCGAATCCTTCACCTTCGACTCGGCACAGATCTTCCGGATCTTCGTGCTGGGTGGCCTGGTCCTCGTGGTCGGCGGTATCGGTGTCACCGTGGTCCTTGTGGTGCTCTTCAACCTCATCAGCGATCTGACCGGGGGAATCCGCTTCACCATGGTGGAAGAGGAAACCGCGGTTCGACAGAGGAAGTTGCGGCGTGGTGATGTCGTCGTCGAGACCCCCGTGACCGGCACTGGTTGGCAAACCGAGGGCGGTCCGGGAGAGTAGTGACGCCTTCGTCGGCGCCGATACCGTTCCGGGGTCTGCGGGGCTATAGCTCAGTCGGTTAGAGCGCACCCCTGATAAGGGTGAGGTCGCTGGTTCGATTCCAGCTAGCCCCACGTTCATGCAGTTCATCCGACGAGCCCTCGCCGCGGTGAGCGTCGCCGCCGCGGTGGCCGCCGCCCTCCGCATTAACGGAGCTGACGGGATCGCGCGCCGCTCCGGCGGATGGCGACCCCTGGCTGGGCCACACCTCCGGTGAACCACCTCCCATGAGACGCTTTTCATGAACCGGGTAGCGGTCCTCGGGGCCGGAGCGGTCGGCGCCCGGGTGGCCCGTCAACTCCTGTCCTCCGATGCGGTCGAGCAGGTCTTGCTGCGAGACATCTCGGCTGAACGCCTGGCTCGAGCCTCACGATCCCTCGGTGACCGGTGTCGGGTCGAACACCATCCGTTCTCCGACTCGCTGGAGGCCGATGTGGTCGTGGTGGCAACGCCAAGGGGGACCCATCTCGAGGCGGTGATCGAGACCATTGCGGCCCGTCGGCCAGCGGTACTGGTTGGTGACGGCCTAGCCGAGACGATCGCGGTGCTTCGGCGGTCGGGCGACGCAGCCCGTGCCGGCGTGCCGATCGCGGTGGGCAGCGGCTTCGGACCAGGTATGTCCTGTGTCCTGGCGGCCCATGGCGCCTCGTGGTTCGACGAAGTCGACGAGGTACACGTGGCGAAGGTTGGCACGGGCGGACCTGCGTGTGCGTTGGTCCACCATCGGGCACTCAGTCGACGTTCCTACGACTGGCGGGTGGACGATGGTTCCGGCGCGGGCGACTGGACCCGCCGGACGGGTGGCTCGGGCCGTGAACTGGCGTGGTTTCCCGATCCGGTGGGACCGAGGGACTGCTATCGGGCGGCTCTTCCTGATCCGGTGTTGTTGCACCACGCACTGCCCACGGTGGGTCGGATCACCGCCCGGGTGGCGGCTACCCGCCGGGATCGCCTGACGGCGCCATTACCCATGCTGTCTCCGCCGCACGTGGAGGGCGGGATGGGTGCTGTACGGGTCGAGGTCCGGGGTCGGCGAGATGACGCAAGCGACGTGGTCGTGCTCGGAGCCACCGAGCGACCAGCAGTGGCTGCCGCCGCAGTGGCTGCCACGACGGTGGAGTGGTTGCTGGCGGGTCGCCACCGCGTGGCCGGAATGGCCGGTCTGGCCGAGATGGTCGAACCGGTGGCATTCCTGTCGGACCTGGTGGAGCGGGATCTTAAGGCTTCGATCTTCGAGGGGGAGCGGGCCCTTTCCTGAGCATCGGTTCTGGTTGCCTGTTCTGAGTGCCCCACTCTGGGTACTGGTCTTCAGCGGCCGACCAGTTCGAGGATCTGGGGGGCGAGCGCCAGGTTGGTGGCCAGGGCGTCCCCACCTTCGGCAGTCACGGCACCCGACAGATCGGTGAACACGCCACCGGCCTCCGGGAGGATGGTCAGCATGGGGGCGACGTCCCACCGGCTCACGATCGGATCGACCATGGCGTGCGCTCGACCGGTGGCCACCAGCACGTAGCCGTAGGCATCACCCCAGGTCCGGATCACCGCGTTGCGCCCGACGAACTCGTCGAGTGCGGCGGCTGACGGCCAATAGTCGACGCCACTGGTAACGATGCAGGAGCCATGGAGGTCCTCGCGGTCCGACACGCTGGTCGGTTCGCCGTTCACGAAGCAACCGAGTCCCCGGCCAGCCCAGACGCATTCGTCGAGTGCGGGGATGTTGATCACCCCCACGACTGGGCCGTGCTCGTCCTCAAGGGCCACGAGGTTGGCGTAGAGGGGCACACCGTGGATGAACGACTGGGTGCCGTCGATGGGGTCGAGTACCCAGGTGCGTCCCGAGGTGCCGTCGGTGTCGGATTCCTCTTCACCGACCACGGCGTCGTCGGGGTACGTGGCGCCTATCCGTTCCCTGAGAAGACGTTCGGCTCCGCGGTCGGCTGCGGTGACCGGGGTGCCGTCTTCCTTGCCTTCCACCGCGACGTCGGGGCGACGGAAGAGTTCCAGGGTCAGAGCCCCTGCCGCACGTGCGATGGCTATGGCGAAGTCAAGGTCGGACTGTTGTGCGGCGGGAGCAGCGGGGGTTGGCGACATGGTCGGGAGCCTAGGGTCGGCACCTTCGGGGACGAGCGGACGGGAGGCCCGGTGTGACGACGGTTTCGTTTTCACGCTGCCGGACTGGTACTGGCTGCTGGCCTACGGACCGGGTGTCGGCCGACATCGGTTACCTGCCGGCACTGCGGTAGGCATCGAGTAGCAGGCCGTGGAAGTGGTGGACGCCGTGTTCGGATTTCCCCGAGCCCGCCGGGTCGTGCACGATGCGACCCTGGGTAAAAGCTGGGGTGGTCATGCCCCGCTGCACGCTCTCCACCAGCGCTATGTCCTCGGCTTGGAGGACGTCGTCGATGTACCTGATGGCCTCCAGCTCGGCCTCGGTCGCCTCGGCGGTCTCGAAGAAGAAGTCGTAGGTCTCGCGGGTGCGACCTGGGCCGTCGGGTACGACGTTCATGACGATGAAGTTGCCCCGTCCCGGGTAACGCATGAGACACGTGGTGGGCCACAGCCACCAGACGGCGTGGTCGGTAACCGTGGCATCGTCGACCGGGTAGGCGGTGTTGTCGGATCGCCCAGCCTCAGCCATGTGGCTGGACCAGATCCCGTGGGTGGACACCTCGTAGGTATCCATATTGACCAGCGTGCAGAAGTCCCGGTGGGCGACCGGACAGTGATAGCACTCGAGGAAGTTGTCGATGACGTTCTTCCAGTCCGACGCAATCTCGTAGGTCAGGCGATGAGCGTGGGTGAGATCGGCCACGTCGGGTGCCCAGTGGGCAATCTCGGCAGCCAGATCACCGGCCTGCTCGGCCAGGGCCCGGGCCTCCGAGTCGAGGTTCACGTAGACGAAGCCGCCAAACTCCTCCACGGCTAGGGCATCGAGGCAGATGGAGTCCGGGTCGAAGTCGACTAGGTGGTCGGTGTGGGGGGCGGTGAGGAGGCCGCCGTCTAGGCCGTAGGACCAGGCGTGATACGGGCAGGTGATCCGCTTTACGGTGCCGTCGCCGGTCAGGAGTTCGTGGGCCCGGTGCATGCAGACGTTGGAAAACGCCCTAAGGGTGTGATCGACGTCGCGGGCCACGACGACCGACCGATCGGCGATCGTTGTGGTCGTGTACGTGCCGGGGTCACGGACCTTTTCGACATGACACACCCACTGCCAGGTCCTGGAGAAGACGGTCTCGACCTCTACATCGAACCAACGTGGATCGGTGTAGGCATCTGTCGAGAGTGACATCGAGCGGGCGGGGTTGGGATCCCAGCCGGTGGCCAGAGCCTCTCGTTCAGCGGCGGTGGGCCCCATTGTCACAGCCAGACACTAGAAGCAGAGGGTCCGCGCGCGCGATGGTCCGCGCGCGCGAACCTCGAGGACCCACCCAGACAGCAGAGGAACCCCATGTCCCAGATCCCCAGTTCACCCGAGATGAAGTCGGACCAGACCCAGGAGGAACAGGTGGTGGCACGCGCCCGGGACTACGACGAGGCCCGTCAGCGGGCCGCCGATCTCCACCGGGACCGCATCGTGGCCGGTGAGGAAGAGCGTCTGGCGGACAGCGACTTCCACGCCGCATCAAACGACCGGTTCGCCGCAAACTTGACGGCGGATGACCGGACGATGGGGTTCACTGGAACGACCGAAGCTCCTTCATCTGATGGCGAACCGGTCGACCAGAAAACCGGATGGGCGAACCATCGATACCAGGTGCTGTTGGAGGCCCGAAAGAGGTTGGACGTTCTCTGTGATCGGGCTGACCGTGAGCTCGACGAGACTCTCGGGGCGCTTCTGTCAGCCACCGACGGCCTCAGGCAGGTGGCCGGCGAAGACGAGGAGAGCGATGATGCCGAGGCCTTCGATCTGGTGGTCGGTGGCAGGGTCGACGCGGCGGTCAAGGAGTCCGACGAAGCCGTTGATCTCACCGGTGCAACGTCGGCGGCCTGAACGGTCTTAGCGCTACTAGTCGGTGCAGCCGAACATGATCTTCCTACCTGTCGACGGTGATCTTGTCGAGGAGTGGTATCCGTTGGGAGGTTCGGTCAGGCAGCTTCAACGATGACCGCGGTGACCATGCCAAACATCCCGTCATCGCGTTCCACGTGGTTGAGGATGTGACAGTGCCACACCCAGGCGCCGGGTTCGTCGGGACGGACTAGTACCGAGTAGCGCTCGCCAGGCGCCACATTGATGGTGTCGGCAAAGTATGGGTGATCGAGGGGGAATCCGTCCTTGGCGAATACCAACTGGGGGAACTGGTGCATGTGCATCGGATGGATCTGCAACCCCTCGTTGTAGTAGTCGACGACAATCCAGTCTCCTGCGGTGACGACGTAGGGCTGAGTCGCCGGGAAGGACTTGCCGTTTAGTGAGTAGCCGATGACCCCAGCGTCGTTAAGAACCATCGGGATGATCCTCGAGATCTCGAGGTCGGCTGGAATGGATACCCCCCCGATCGTCTTCCCGCGGGGAACTGGCGGTTCGCCAATGGTGAAAACACCGAACAACCCGTTGGGAATCGCCATGTGGCCCATGTGGTGGGCGTGGTACATGCCGGTTCGGGGTTCCTCGGCAGTGAACTCATATGTAAATGAGGTACCCGGCTGGATCAGGTCTTGGGTCAGGGGAGCCACGCCGTCCATGTCGTTGGGTGTGGAGATCCCGTGCCAGTGGACGTCAGTTCCCAATGGAAGCTGGTTGTCGATCACCACCCGAACTCGGTCGCCGACGTCGACCCGGATGACCGGGCCGGGGACTTGGCCGTTGTAGGTCCAGGCATCGACGATCTTCCCGGGCTCGACTTCCCACGGTGTGATGGCAGAAGTCAGATGGAATTCCTTGGTTCCGTCGGCGGTGGTGACTGCCTCCAAGATCTGGTTGCCGATGCCGGTGGTCTCGGCCGGGAAGTTTCGGATCGACTCCAACATGATTCGGTCCATCTCGGCCCAGTCGACGTCTCCTCCGTGGGCACCATTTCCATGGGAGGAGGCCGCCGTGGTCAGCTCCGGGTCATCGGCGTCAAGCACGGTCAGGGTGGCAGTCATTCCGGCCTCCGTGTGTCCGGAGATCTCGCACGTCATGGGATACGTACCTGGACGTAGCGTCCCCAAGTCCAAAACAGCTGAACGGTTGGTGCCCAATATGGGGGTAACTGGCCCGTTGTCGAATTGGAGGTTGTGTTCGGCTGAACCGAAGTTGGTCACGGATAGGACGACCGGACCCGCCGGCACGGTCAGGGTGCCGGTAATGGCAAACTCGGTTAGAGAAATCTCAGCTACAAAGACCCCGTCGCTGGCCACCGGGGTGGGGTGGAGTTCTCCGGAGACGGCTGCCGAGGTCGAAGAAGCCGGAGAGTCGTCGTCGGTAGCGCAACTGGCCACCAAGAGGGCAAAGGCCAGAGATGCGATGAGGATTCGTGTCATGAGGTGGCGGGTGTTTGATGTCGGCACCGAAGGTCCTCCATTGGTTGGTCCGCCGTGTTGACGGACGATGGGTCTGATGAATCAAGTGTCAGAGCGCTAGGGCCCGGTGGTCGTGGAGGAACGTCTTGAGTCAACGGTCCGTAGTGGAGACACCCAGGCTTTCCGCACTGCATGAGTGATGCTTCGTCGGGTTATTGGTGAATAGACGACGTGGGTACCGGCTAGAAGTTCGCTGTGGACCGCGACCTGCGGTTTGGGGACCTCGACGACTATCGGCGTGTTCGAATGTCGACACTTGAGCAGCCGGAGGATCTCCCGGTTGGTCGGGTTGGATAGAGGGAACGAGAAGAAGATCACGTCGGCTTCGGCGGCTGCCGGACAACTAGCCGGTTTCATCAACGGGCATCGTGATCCCGCATTGTCGTCCGGGCCTCCACATCCGACTACTTGAAAGCCTTCCCTTTCGAGCAGTCGGACAATGGATGACCGCACTGCTCCGTCGGACTCTTCGACGAGGACCCGGGGGTCAGTTGGCCACGGACTGAACCGCGGGGTACGGAATGATTTCCCGCGGCCATGTCGACGATGCTTCTGCTTGGCCATGCTTTGACGGTACGGATAGCCCAAGAAGCTTTTCAGGGCCAGAGGTCCCGATTCATGGGGCTTCTTCGAGTGGTTTCCGCACAACAGGACCTTTGACCCTGAGCGCCTTCCACGATCGTCCGTACCGTCTGATTTACCACCCGTGCGCCGATTGGAAGACCGTGCCGCTCACCAGGAGAGATTTCGTGATTGCTGGAGGCGCCATTGGTGCCACCCTTGGAGGTGGTGTCGTCGCCCCGGTAGCCCTCACCTGGGAACGGGATCGGTTCGGCAACTTCACCGCTGTGACCGCCCGGTTCGCCGAAGTGGTCGTAGCAGACCTTTCTCAACTGGTTGTTGGAGAGCCAGTTACCTTCGAATATCCGGCGGAGGGGCAGCGCAACGTACTGGTGCGAATCGGTCGGCCGGTCGAACACGGAGTCGGCCCTGACCTCGACCTCGTTGGCTTCTCCTCGATCTGTCCTCACACTGGCTGCCCATTTGACGAGTACCGGGTTGACATGGCCACCCTGGACTTCTGCCCATGCCAGTTCATTACCTTCGATGTCGCAGCTGATGGGATTCCGTCGTTCAACCAAGCCACCCAGCACCTATCGCGTATCCTCCTGCGGCTCGAGGGCGACGATGTTGTGGCATACGGGGTACGACGACCCATCTATGGAGACACCGACCCACTGCACGGCGTCGGTATGAAGGTCCTGGAGTCGACATGAACACCGCACACCACCTCCTGTCGGGCCACCGAACCGAAACACGTCTCGTCGATGCTGACGGTGAACGGCTCCTCCGGACCGTCGTGGTTGCCACCCTCGGCTCCGCCGTCTTCATCACCGGGTTCTTTGCTTTGGTGACCTGGCTCGTTGCCCCCGAAGCTGGGGTGGTGAGCGCCTTGGCTCTTGGTGGCCTTTCAGGTATCTGGGTCTCGGTCCTTGCTGGCGGGGTAATTGGTAACGGGATCCACGAAGCCCGACATGAACGGGCCGAACGTGATAAGTCGAAAGCGTGAGCCTCCGCATCTTCCTCGTTGACGACCACGACGTCGTCCGCCGGGGCCTGACTGCGTTGATCGACGCCGAGGATGACCTCGAGGTGGTCGGTACGTCCAGTTCGGCCGCCGGCACGCTCGACGCCATCGCTGCGACGAGACCGGACGTATCCGTTCTCGACGTACGCCTTGGAGACGGCAACGGCGTCGAGGTATGCCGCGACATCCGCTCCGCACACCCCAAGGTTGCCTGCCTGATCCTCACGTCGTTTGAGGACGACCAAGCCCTCGTCGAGGCCAGCCTTGCCGGAGCTGCCGGTTACGTCCTCAAACGAGTCCAGGGAGATGAGCTTCTCACCGCGATCCGACTGGTCGGAAAGGGAAGGCGTCTTCTTGCCCCCGGCACCACCCGACTGGCCTTGCGGCGGCTCCGCGAGAGCGGCGAGGCAGCCGTCGAGGAACTCTCACCGCAAGAACGGCGCATCTTCGACTTGATTGGCGACGGACTATCCAACCGCGAGATCGCGGATCGCATGTACCTCGCAGAAAAGACAGTCAAGAACTACGTCACCAACTTGCTACGGAAGTTGGGGATGTCGCGCCGGACCGAAGCCGCGGCATTCGCTGCCCGGTTGGACGAGCGCCGACGGTCAACAAGTTGACCGGCGGCACCAATAAAGAGCGGATCAAGATCCGTCGGACCGCATTGGCACCGACCACTCGATAGTTGTTCCCCCAATCGGGTTCCGGCAGGCGCTAAAGGTCCCCGCGTGGCGAGACGCTCGATCCTCAAGGTTCGCGAGGCCACTGCGTCGGGGTGGCTCGTCGGCGATCCCCGTCCCATCGTCAACCACTTCGATGGTGAGCCGGTCGGAGACATCGATTCGCAGTTCGACCGTTGTCGCCTCGGCATGACGGGCCACGTTGGTCAAGCTCTCCCGCACCACGGCCAAGGCCTCTTCGACCAGTTCGTCAGGGACCCCGGTGTCGAGCGGTCCGCGAAAGTGGCACCGTGGCTCGATTCCCAGGGTGCGCACTACATCGGCGACTAGGGCCTCAACTTGTGAGCGAAGACCTGATCTTGCATGGACCGGCGACGACAGGTCGAAGATGACCGTTCGGATAGTGCGGATCGTCCCGTCAAGGGCAGCCACCACCTCGGCGAGCCGCTCGGGCTGCGAGTAGGTGGCTTGCAAAGCCTGGAGCCCGATTCCGGCAGCAAAGAGCTCTTGGATGACCGTGTCATGGAGCTCGCGGGCGATGCGTTCGTGGTCCTCGGCCAAATCACGGGACCGTTCGGCGTGCTGGAGACGCTCCTCAGCCTCCACCCAAGCCGACATATCCCGCACGGCGGCCAACGTGCGCTCACCACCATCCAATGGCGCCAGACTCACGTGTATTGGAAAGGCTGTGTCGTCGGCCCGTCGGCCTTGAAGGCGGAGGCCGGTGCCCATCGGGCGAGCTAGTGGATCATTCTCGAACGAGGTTCGGTGGTGGGCGTGAACCTTACGGAGGTCCTCGGGGATTAGGTCCTCGACCGAGCGCCCGACAAGGGTCTTGGCGGGGTGCCCAAACAACAGATAGGCCGCCTGGTTGGCGGCCAGGATCCGTCCACCGCGTTCGACGACGACGAGAGCGTCCGGAGAGGAGTCCCAGACTTCCTCGACCGAGACTCCAAATGTCGGGTCCCACGTCCTTCGCTCCATGGCTCGAGCGTAGGACGGGTAGATCGCATTCGCCCCGACGCTGGACCGGGACCAAGGTCCCGAATCTCGAGGAGGTGACAATGGTCCCTGTTGGCGGTGACTGTCTCGGTCCGAGGATTACCCCATGGACCCCACCACCGATATCCCTATTGAGGATTGCGGCGATGGCAACTCGTTTGCCAAGGTTGCCGACAAACCCCGTGCCGTCGTTATTGGAGTTGATGATGCCCTACGGGACACCCTCATGGACCATTTGGCTGCGTCGGGCTTTGAGGTTGTGGATTATGAGTGCCAGGACGATGACGTCTTGGCTGACGGCGATGAGCGGATTCGGCCTAGCGACGTCCTGGTTTTTTCATTTCGCGAGGTCACAGAAGCTCGACGAAACGCCTGTCGTTCAGTCCGCCGTTCCCACCCGAAGAACCCGGTCGTGATCGAACTCATGAATCCGAAGACGTTCCGTTACGCCGACTTGCTCCTTGGAGCACGAGTAGTCAGCGCTCCGGTATCGCGTGAATCGCTTCAAAAGGCGGCTCTAGATGCCTGGTCGACACCCAATCCCATATACGAGATGCTCCGGAGGTGACGCTCAGGATCTTCTTACCCGTCGTCGGTGATCTTGTCGAGGAGTGGTAGAAGCTCCTGGCCCAGCATGCTGCGATAGGTGTTGTGGTAGTGGTGCAGGGCAGGCTCGTTTCGTCCGAACACGATCTGGTCGAGTGCACCGGTGTCAGCTGACCTCTGTTGGCTGGCGCTCATGGCGTAGTCCTCGTCGCGGATGATCTCGCCGAAAGAGCGAGCAATTTGGGTCGCAAAGGCTTCGAAGTCAGGTACCTCGATGCCGAGGACGTTCGACTCGACGGCTTCCGGGCGGATGTAAAAGTCGACCTTGCTGACATGGTGGCCCGGGTCACCCGGCGTCGGAATGGCACGGACGAGGAATACACCGACTTCGAAGGGCATGAGGATGATGTTTGGGAATAGCCAGTAGACGGGGAGGCCGGCGACGGTGACGTCCCACTCCTCCTCTGGAAGCTGTCGTACTTGATCGATGGCTCGCTTGCATAGGACCATTCGGTGGAGGTGCCCGTCCTCGTCGTAGGTCTGGACGTTGCCGTGGAAGTTGAGTGCAAGGGTGTTCGAGTGGAGTGCGTTGAAGTGATACGTCTCGCCGAAGGTGTCCATTGCGAGCTTCCAGTTGCACTTGATGTCGTACTCGTCAGAGGTGAGGAGTTTGAGTTCGTCGAATCTCCAGGTCGGGAACTCGTCGTTGAACCACTCGCCGAGTAGCCAGTCGAGGTCGACTTCACCGTCGGGTTGGGGATGCACAAAGAGCAACCCGTGTCGCTCCTCGGCCGGGAGTTCGCGCAATCCGAGGCATTCCATTTCGACTTGGCCGAAGTGGGCGGCCTTAGGCATCCCTACGAGGGTCCCGGCGGTGTCGTAACTCCAGGCATGGAACGGGCAGGTGAAGCGACGTTTAGTGCCGTGGCTATCGGTTTCGAGGATGGTGCCCCGGTGTCGGCACGAGTTTACGAAGGCCCTGAACCCACCATCCTCGCCCCGGGTGGCGAGGATGGGTGTCCCGTAGTCGTTGTTGGTGAGGAACGACCCTGCCTCGGGAAGGTCACCGGACAGGCCGATGAGTTGCGGCATCCCTCGGAACCACTCGTTCCACTCACGGTTGGCCTGGGTGGGGTCGGTGTAGGTGATGGTCGGGTTTTGACGCAGGCCGCCCGCATCGACGTTGGTGTCGCCGTCGAGATGGGCGCACATTTCCTTGATTATCCGGACCTGCTCGTCGTGTCGCATGACGTGACCTGACCAGAAACTTAGAGGGTTAGCCAAATCCACTGGATGTGCTGGCTTGTGAAGGCGTGGGCGTGCCCGGAGGGACTCGAACCCTCCCCACCGCGGAGAGCATGATCCGGGCACCAGAGCGCTTCTCTGCAAGTCTGTTGGGTCGGGGCAAACTTGCAGTTCAGAGCTGATTTTTTGGGCCGTCACCGCTCAATCCGCCGACGGACCTCGTGCTAAACAGAACCCGTGGATTCCCTACGACTCGTCTGGCTGCTAACGGTGGCCCTCCTCGCCGGATGCGCCTCCAACGGCGAGGTGGCTGCACCCACCACCGCGACGACCGCGACCGCCACGTCCACCGCGACCGCCACGTCCACCGCGACCGCCACGTCCACCGTGACGACCGCGGCGCCGGTCACGTCCACTGCGGAGATCACCGTGACCACTGCGGAGACCACCGTGACCACCGCGGAGACCACCGTGACCACCGCAGCGCCCACCACCATCGACATCAGCGCCGTCCAGACTGCCGAGCAGCTTCAGGCGTATGTGGCCGAGGCAGCCGGGTTCTCGCAGGTCGAAGCCGCCTGGCTCCTGCCAGACGACCTGGACCCCCAGGCGGGCGGCGCCCCTGGTTACACCCGCTATGTCTTTCGTGAGACTTCTGCCGGCGTGGTGCCCACGCTGGTGGAGGGGCCGGTCGGCGACCAGGTCCGCTGCCAGGATCCTGACCTGCCCTGTTCGTACCTTGAACTCAAGGAGTTACACGAGAGCGGTGGGAGTATTCCCGAGGAACTGGAGCTGCACCCCGACGAACTGGGCGCGTTGGTCGCCGAGTTGGACGAACTGAATGCCTTCATGGAGAAGCACAGGGACGTCGACGACGCCTGCCGCGCCGGCCATGTTTCCGACCGGATCCAGACCCCGAACATGGGATCGCACTTCTACAACCTCTCCAGCATGCGACGGGGCTTCGACCCGGGCAGCCCACAGATCCTGCTCTACACGCTGGCTGACGACTCCCTGCCGAATGGGGCGCTGGGCCAGTGCTCGGAGGGCAGATGGATAGGCGAGCCCATGCAACTGGTGGGCACGGCGTTCGTCATTTCGCCAGAGATCATCGGCTTCGACCACCCCGAAGGCTTTACCGGCGGATTAGACAACTGGCACTCGCACTTCAATCTCTGCCGCGGCAACCGTAAGGGCGTTGACCAGTTCGTGAGCCGGGAGGAGTGTGCTGGCCTGGGTGGGCAGTTCCACGACGCCATCGGCTGGATGCTCCATGCGTGGGTGGATCCCGCCCACGACAACCAGTTGGGTGTCTTCTCGATGTGGAACTCCTCGATCACCCCGTTCCTGGGAGACGCCGACATTCGCTCGGCTTCGATGGTGCGCGGTAGCGACTTCCCAGAGGACGCCCGCCAGTCGCTCATTACCAACTTCGCCTTCGAGTCCGCTATCAAGGTGACCGCCGGCGAGGCCGTCTACTTCAACAACAGCGACTCGGTGCCCCACACGGTCAGTGCCGGCACCCCTGACGACCCCGTCCTCGACTCCTTCGACTCGGGCCTTCTGGACCCCGGCGACAACTGGCAGTTGAACACTTCGACGCCGGGCACCTATAGCTACTTCTGCGCCCTACACCCCGACATGACTGCCACCATCATCGTCAACTGAGGTTGGCCAGGTTTTCTTCACGGGTGAAGCCGTGATCCCCGGTGTTAGGTCGGGCGGTGTCGAAGAGCGGGCATCCAGCGTTCACCAGCGGTGGCGTTGATCCGAGCAACGAACGCTTCGTGATGGGGCTCGACAGCCTGACAAAACGCTTGCGTGGCGGCCTCGCCTACCTCTCGCCACGCTGGTTCAGTCAACCTGTTGGTGCGGTCTTCTAGCTCGAGGCGAAACTGACGGGCTGTCTGGTTCAGGGCTCCATCAGTTGCTAAGCCTTTCGCTTCCAGACGGCGCCACCCGCGTGCCACGGCCTCATCGTCAGCACCTCGACTTCGGGCGATCCATTCTTCGCCGCCGTACTCGTTGGTGTCGACCATGGCCGAATGGAGAAGTCCGACTTCGACGTCATCGAGTTCTTCAGACGCGCACAGGGCCCAGTGGTTATCGCCGCGGAGCTCGCGAAGGCAGTTAGCCGCCAACCAGGCTGACAGTGCGGGTTGAGTGTTATCAGGTCGTGGCTGGTCTCGACAGGCCGCGAAAAGGGGACGGGCTCCGTGGTGCACGGCGTCGGCACCGCGCCAAAGGTCTTTGGCCAGTGGGGCGAGGGCATCACTCAACCCCGGAGCGATGGATTCCAGGCCGGGTTCGACGGCGGCATCGCGCACTGCACAGATGGCCTCAGCGTCAGTGACGCTGCGCCAGAGGCCGAGGATGGTTTCCACGATCCGTGGATTGATCGAGTATGTGGCCGCCGCAACGGCGGCCGAAGGAATGTCCCCTAGGGGTGCGAGTCGCCATGCCTGGATCCAGCCATTGCCGTTCGGGACGCCCAGGGCCTCGTAGGCGCTAATCGCAACCGGATCCCACATGAGCCAGCCGACGAGGTCGTGACCTGCGCGGCCGGTCCTCGCTGTCAATCCGGTCCAGTCTGTCATCGGCTTTGCTCCGTCTGCCTGCTACTCGGTGATGCCGAGCAGAGGGATTCCCGACGAGGCCTATGTGGGTGGCGCGCTCGGAGGGACTCGAACCCCCAACCTTCTGATCCGTAGGTAGGGCCACGGGGATCTCCAGTCGGGTGAGTTGTGCTCTGAACAGCCCATTCTACGACGGCCCTGCGTCTGGCTGTCTCCCCGTATGCCACCCCAGCCGGATGGCGTCCTTATCGGAACCGTCGCTGGGTGGCCGACCGTCGGTTGGTGAGTTGTTCGATCCGATGTTGGGGATCCCCGTTGACGCGAATTTCGGCGAATTGAACGACCTCCGCCACCGGTGTCGGTTTCGTTTCCGCCCAGACGTACCGATAGGCCACGGAACCACGCTGGAGCCCGGTGGTGTCGAGCCAGTTCGGCCAGCCTGGATCCTGGTGGGCGACGACGATCCGGCACATGCCGTCGGACGTTTCGACTTGCTCCTTGTTGAGGCTTGTCTGGCGCTGGCCGAACATTGGTGACTCGTACCAAAGGAGGTCGTACAGGGCGAACGACCAGTATTTCGCGTCAGGTGTTTCGAGGTCGATAACGAGTGCCTCGTCGGGGCCAAGTTCGAACTGGATGCCGCCGTAAGCAATATTGTCGGCACTTCCGGGTACGGAGTGTGGAGCGGTCGCCTCGTTAAGCGGAGAACCGAGACGGAGGCTTTGGATCCAGTCCGGCCAGAACGTGAATGCTTTCTCCGTCCAGGTGATGGCCCGGTCGAGTTGGCTGAAAAATGCTGCCGGGGTTGGTGGCGTTGGAAATGTGTCGATCCGGTCGAGTCGTTCGATCACAAACCAGCCGGGCTCCACGTTCCAGTCAAGGAAGTACTCCCGTATGGAAACGTGGTCTGCCTCGCCGTCGATCCGTAGCCAGTCCCCGTCATGGGGCTCGGCGCTGATGATCAGTTCAAAAGAGCCGTCGGCCGCGATTGAGAGTTCCTCCGAGGTGATCTCTCCATGCGATCCATACTGTCCGAGGTGCATTTCTCCCTCGGGGAGCTGGACCAGAAACGGGCGCCCACTAGGAACCTTCCCATCAAGCCGGTAGGTGCCCGATGGTTCAATCTTTGCCCGCCAGTACGTGTTGTCGGGACTCGGAGCCCCCCACTGGCCGGTGTCCGAGTTGTGACGATAGATCGATGGCACTTCCCGGTCGGAGAACTCGATTGATTCCTGCAGTGCACCCGCCAAGAGCCCAAGCAGGTGCCGCTGGCCGTTGACGACATCCTGCTCGGTATCCACGCCCGGCATGTCGACAATGCCGTCGCCTAGGTCGCGAAGACGATCACAAAACCCATGCCAGTCGGTCATCTCTAACCCCCCAGGTTCAACCTTCGGAGTAAGAGGGTAGGTGGGTGGGACGATGCCTCGCCGATGAGGCCTCCGGGAGTCGGGTCTAGGGTCATCGGAACTATTGAGAGTGCCGACGGAGACGGCCCAGAGTGACAACGGGAGGCGAGTTCGTGACTGACCGGGTTCAGCTAGAGATCGATGGATCGATCGCCACGATCACGAACAACAACGTCCACAAGCACAACGCCTTCGACGACGAGATGGACGCTCGGCTGTTCGAGATCCTCGGCGAACTCGCGGGCCGTCCTGAGGTACGGGCCGTCATCTGGCGGGGCGAGGGCCGGTCGTGGTCTTCAGGCCGGGATGTTTCGGCCATAGGAACGAACCGGACCGAACTCGCCCACCACGAGTTGATGGTGCGAGGACATCGGGGTATCCAGCAACTGTGGGACATCGACGCTCCGGTCATCGTCGCCATCCAGGGGTGGGCGATCGGGGGGATGTTCCAACGGGCCCTGCTATGTGACATTCGGATCGCCGCCGCCGACGCCCGTTTCATGCTTCCGGAGTTGGGCCACGGCGTGATCCCCGACACCGGAGGCATGGGAGTCCTATATGAGATGTGCGGCCATGGCCTGGTCAGCGACATGGTCCTAACTGGCCGACAGCTCTCAGCCGAGGAGGCACTCCACCACGGGATTGTGTCCCGGGTCGTGTCACCGGAAACCCTGGAGGCCACGGCACGGGAGATGGCCGAGCAGATAGTCGCCGCGCCGGCTGTTGGCGTGAAACTCGCCCGACGGGTCATAGCCCACCTAGCAAGACCCCAGCAACGAACCTCCATGGACGACGAGTTGATCTACCAGACGTTCCTTAACCGCAGCGACGATTTCGCGGAGTTCCGTGCGGCCCGCGACGAGAACCGGGAACCCCGGTACCGGGGGTGCTGATTGTGACGGACCTCTCCGACCCAGGGTTGCCGGCGCCCCCACCATTGGGCGCCAGCGCCCTGCCCGCTGGGACCTTCGACGGCGAGGCGGTGTTCATCACCGGGGCTGGTACAGGCCTCGGCAAAGCAATCGCCGTTGAGTTCGCTCGGCTGGGCGCCTCGATCGTGGTCGCTAGCCGGAAGCTCGAACACCTTGATGCAGGTGCGGCGGCCATCCAGGAGGTCGGTGCTGACGTGATCACCGCCCAGTGCGACATCCGTGACGCCGAGGAGGTCGCCGCGGCGTTCGATACCGCCACCGATGCCTTCGGGCTACCCGGCGTCCTCGTCAACAACGCGGCGGCTAACTTCCCGTCGCCCGCCGAGGAGTTGTCGCCCAATGCTTGGCGCACCGTGGTCGACATCACCCTCAACGGAACATTCCTGTGCGCCCGAGAGTTCGCCCGGCGACACCTCGCGGCCGGCAGCCCGGCATCGATCATCAACGTGGGCGCCTCGTACGCCTGGACCGGCGGTCCGGGCTTCGCTCACTCGGCAGCCGCCAAGGCGGGCGTCAAGAATCTCGTCGAGACCCTTGCTGTGGAGTGGGGGCCGGCCGGCATCCGGGTCAACGGTCTCGTACCCGGCCTGTTCCCCCATGAGGACATGACCAACGACATCCGGGGCAACCTTGACCGGACGCACGACAAGGATCACTGTCAGCCCGCCCTCCGGGTGGGGGAGCGTCAGGAACTGGGCTGGGCGGCCACTTTCCTGGCCTCGCCGTACGCCCGGTTCATCTCTGGACACACTCTGGTCGTCGACGGTGCGAACTGGCAGCGGCGTACTCTGACTAACCCTCCGGTCGTACCGATCCGTGACCAGTTGGGGCTCGGGCCTTTCGAGAACACCGACCAGGTCGGTTAGAACGGCAGGCCAGACTTGACGCCGCCCAGGTCTTTCAGGGCATGTTTCCGATCATCGATGCTGGCACGGCGCAGGTCCGACCGGTCGGCGACTTCGCGGCCATGCTCAAGGTCCGGGCTGAGGCGAACGCCTAAGGAAACCTCCTCCGACGAGTTCCCCCGCCCCCTACGACAACAGACCTCGCCGGGATTACCGACGAGGCCTGTCTGGGTGGCGCGCTCGGAGGGACTCGAACCCCCAACCTTCTGATCCGTAGTCAGATGCTCTATCCAATTGAGCTACGAGCGCAGCGGCCCGAGTGTACGAGCCACCCGGAACCCGCCCCACCGCTGGTGACCAGAGCCACCAGGAGGTGGTGACGGCCAATCGGTGGGCGGCTGGCGGAGAGGGTGGGATTCGAACCCACGATGAGCTTTTAGGCCCATACTCCCTTAGCAGGGGAGCGCCTTCGACCTGACTCGGCCACCTCTCCTCGGGGCCGGATGCTACCGGCGGCCCGGATGCCGCGGACCCCCGCCGATACGCTGCGCAACGGAGGGATGGCAGAGCGGACGATTGCGACGGTCTTGAAAACCGTTGAGCCTCACGGCTCCGGGGGTTCGAATCCCCCTCCCTCCGCCACTCGCCGGGACTGATCAGTCCCCTCAGGAGCGGATGCGACCCCGTAGGTCGGTCAACCAGTCGTCAGCCGAGCGGGAGGCCACGGTGGCCTCGGCCCGGACCTGCGCTCCATTGGTGCCCGCCGCCGGGTACGACCCGAGGAACTTGACCTCTCCGTGCTTCATCTGCAGATTTCGGAGGCAGTCGGCCACCAACTCGTCTGCCACATGACCTTCAAGGTCCATCAAAAAGCAGTAGTCACCGAGCCCTCGCTTGGTGGGGCGCGACTCCAGGCGAGTCAGGTTGATCGAACGGGCGGCGAACTCCTGAAGAATCCCCAGCAGCGATCCCGGTCGGTCGGCCCGCTGGAAGACGACCAACGAGGTCTTGTCATGACCGGTAGAAGCCGGGATGCCGTCGGGGGCTACCAGTACGAACCGTGTCTGGTTCTCCGGATGGTCCTCGATGTCGGCGGCCAGCACCTCAAGCCCGTAGGCCTCGGCGGCCCGACCTGGGGCAATGGCCGCGGTGTGGCCGTCGGGTGTGGCGGCCAGCAGGCGCGCCGCATCGGCCGTGGAGTTGGAGGCCTGGACTTCAGCGTTCGGGAGGTGTTCGGACAGCCATCCACGGCACTGGGCAATGGCATGCGGGTACGAACACACCCGGTCGACATCGGCCAAGGTGGTGCCGGGAGCCACCATCAGGTTCAACTGGATGGAGATCACAACCTCACGTTGGATCAGCAGGTCGACGTCGAAGGCCAGAGTGTCCTGGGTGACGTTGACACTGCCCTCGATGGAGTTCTCGATCGCCGCGAAACCGAGGTCCGCCTCGCCGGCCACCACCTGGCGGAACACGTCAGGAATCGACGGTGCAGGACGCAGGTCAAGGCCCGTCAGGTCGCCCTGAGTGAACAGAGCTTGCTCGGTGAAGGTGCCGGCGGGGCCAAGATAGGCAAGCCTCGAAAGGTCCGGGGGTGCGAGATCGTCCACGGGAGGGGAGGATAGTGACGTGGATCCCGACGCCCGGCACCAATTGCCTCTGTACGACTTGCCCTTGTCCGAATTGATGGCCGGCGTGGCGGAGGGGACGATCTCGCCAGATGACGCTGTAAGACGCCTGAGTCGACTGCCCTTTGTCGATGTAGGCGTAGCCCGGATCGACCACCACCGTGCTCTCCGGCAGGGACTCCCCGAGGCGGTGTACGCCCCCGGCAAGTCCGCCGAGGACGTGGCCATCGTGGTCAGCGAACTGCTGGACCACGGGACCGGCCCGGTGGTGCTCTCACGGGCCGACAAGGTGCAGACCGCCGCCGCGCTAGGCGTCGACGCGTCGGGAACCGTGTTGGGCCACACCGTGGTATGGCGACGGGCCGTCGATCGTGGGGACCGGGTGCTGGTGGTCACGGCCGGCACGGCCGATGCGCCGGTAGCCGACGAGTGCGCGGCGGTCCTGTGGGCCCACGGAATCGATGCCGACCGGTTATCCGACGTCGGTGTTTCGGGCATCCATCGTCTGCTGGCCGACATTGACCGCATTCACAAGGCCGACGCCGTAGTCGTGGTGGCCGGCATGGAGGGGGCGTTGGCCAGCGTGGTTGGTGGCCTCACCGATGGCCCGGTGGTCGCCGTACCGACCAGCGTGGGGTACGGCTCGTCACTGGAGGGGGTCACGGCGCTTCTGGGAATGCTGGCCTCGTGCGCCTCTGGGCTGACCGTGGTGGGCATCGACAACGGATTCGGCGCAGCGTGTGCCCTGCTACGCGCATTAGGACCGGTTCCCGGATGGCCGGCGGGCGACATCCCTGCGACGGAAGACCTCGAATGACCCGGGTGGCGTGGTTCCAGCCGTTTGCCGGTATCGCGGGGGATATGGCCCTCGGCGCCCTGATCGATGCGGGCGCCGACGTCGACGAGGTCCGGGCGTTAGTGAGACAGCTTCCGATTGAAGGTTGGGCGCTGACCGCCGAGCCGACCCTGCGTGGTGGGATCGCGGCGATCGACGTACGGGTAGAGGCCGACGATGACGCCACCCACCGACACGCGTCCTCGATTTTGGCCATGGTTGACGCTGCCGACTTCCCGGATCGCATGGCCCGACGGGTGCGCGACACCTTCGAGGCGCTGGCCGCCGTCGAGGGTCGCCTTCATGGGATTCCGCCGGCCGACGTGCACTTTCACGAGGTGGGTGCCATCGACAGCATCGTGGACGTGGTCGGCACGTGTGCCGCCCTCGAGGTGCTCGACGTCGACGAGGTCCAGTCGGGCAGTGTGGCCACGGGAACGGGAACGGTCGAATCGGCCCACGGCACGATCCCTATTCCCGCACCGGCCACCATCGCCCTGTTGGCTGGAGCCCCCACCCACGGCACCGACCTGGCCGCCGAGTTGACCACCCCGACAGGCGCCGCCCTATTGGCCGCCATGGTCACCACCTGGGGTCCGATGCCGGCACTGGTCGTCGAGGCCACCGGTTACGGGGCGGGCGACCGGGACCTTGACGGACGACCCAACGTCACTCAGGTTGTGGTGGGCACCCTCGATCGGACGGGGGAAGCTACCGGCGGGGGTCCCGGCCGGGCCTCGGGTCAGCCGATGGTCACCCTCGAGGTGAACGTGGACGATGCCACAGGCGAAACCCTCGCCCATGCCCTGGCCCGGTGCCTAGAGGCGGGAGCCCGTGATGCCTGGGTCACGCCCATCGTGATGAAGAAGGGCCGCCCGGCCCACGTGGTGAGCGCCTTGTGTGATCCGTCCGCAGTAGCCGTGGTCGCCGAGGTGTTGACGTCTGAGACGGGATCGCTCGGCGTACGGGCCCACACCGTCCAACGGTGGTCGGCAGCTCGGACCATGGACGAAGTAGTGGTCGACGGACATCCGATCGAGGTCAAGGTCACCGCCGGTCGGGCCAAGGCCGAACACGATGATGCAGCCCGCGTGGCCGCGGTAACCGGTCGTCCGCTCCGTGAAGTTCTGGCTCTAGCCGAGGCTGCCTGGCGGGCCGCCGACTCAGACCCGTCCGAACCGGCCTCCTAGTCTGGCTCGACGATGACCGACACCACCCACCGCGACACTCCCGACCGCCTCTACTTCCGCCAACTCCTGTCCGGCCGGGACTTCGCCACCGAGGATCCGATGGCCCGCCAGATGGTCAACTTCGTCTACCTCATCGGTGATCTGGAGACCGGCGAGGCCGTGGTGGTCGACCCGGCGTACGACGTCGACGGCATTCTTGATGTCCTTGCGGCCGATGACATGCGTTGCACCGGTGCGCTAGCCACCCACTACCACCCGGACCACGTGGGTGGTTCCATGATGGGCTTAGACATCATCGGGGCCGCCGAACTACTGGAACGAACCTCGGTTCCAATTCACGCCCAGCGTGACGAGGCTGGATTCATCGCCGAGGTGACCGGTCTGGGCGACGGTGAGATCGTCGGACACGACAGTGGTGACGTGGTCACCGTGGGAGCCATCGACATCGAGCTGATCCACACGCCGGGCCACACGCCGGGCAGCCAGTGCTTCTTGGTTGACGGCCGACTGGTGGCCGGCGACACCCTGTTCCTCGAGGGCTGCGGGCGGACCGACCTCCCCGGCGGCGACCCCGCGGCGCTGTACCACAGCCTCCATCACCGTCTAGCCAAGGTGCCCGACGACGCCGTGCTCTACCCCGGTCACCTCTACTCGCCGCAACCATCGGCCCCTATGGGCGACACCCGGCGAGACAACTTCGTATTCATGCCCCGTTCCGAGGAGCAGTGGCTGGCCATGTTCGGCCGCTGAACTGGCCCGCCCTGCCGCCGAGAACCCGGCCCCCGAACTCCCAGCCCCCAAGAAGAGAAGAGATGACCGTGTTTCGTGCCCTGCGACTCGACAAGTCCGATGGTGAGTTCCGACGGGAGTATGTAGAACTTGACGACGGGGATCTTCCGTCAGTAGGTGACGCCGACCAGCCCGAGGTGATCGTCGACGTCGAGTACTCGACGGTGAACTTCAAGGACGCACTGGCCATCGCCGACCAGTCGCCCATCGTGCGTTCGTGGCCCATGGTGCCCGGCATCGACCTGGCCGGCACGGTGGCCTCTTCGGACGACCCCGAGGTTCCGGTAGGCCAGCGGGTGGTTGTGAACGGTTGGGGGATAGGCGAGGAGTCCTGGGGTGGGTTGGCTCAGCGGGCCCGGATCCGCGGGTCGTGGACCGTGCCCCTACCCGAAGGTGTATCCACCGCCCAGGCCATGGCCATCGGCACCGCTGGCTACACGTCGATCCTCTGCGTGCTGGCCCTCGAGGACCACCACGTGACACCCGATCGTGGTCCGGTACTGGTCACCGGTGCGGCGGGTGGCGTGGGGAGCGTGGCCACTGCCCTGTTGGCTGCTCAGGGCTACGAGGTGCACGCCTCCACCGGCCGCCCGGAGGAGGCGGACTACCTGACGGCTTTGGGCGCCTCCACCATCGTGGAGCGGTCTGAACTGTCCGAACCGGGGGGTCGGCCACTGGCCCGAGCCCGGTGGGCCGGGGCGGTGGACGCGGTGGGTAGCCACACGCTGGCCAACGTGCTGGCCCAGGTGCAGCCTGAGGGCTGTGTGGCGGCCTGCGGCCTTGCCCAGGGTATGGACCTCACGACCAGCGTGGCACCGTTCATCCTGCGGGGGGTGACCCTGCGTGGCGTGCACTCGGTCCACGTGCCCCGTGCTCGACGCATTGAAGCCTGGAGACGTCTTGACGAGGATCTCGATCGGGATCTGCTGGCCTCGATGACCAAACTGGTGGGTCTCGACGATGTGTCGGCCGTTGCCGACGACGTGTTGGCCGGACGGATCCGGGGCCGGGTTGTCGTCGACGTCCACGCCTGAGTCGCTGACCGGGAATCGGAGAACGGGGCATCATGCGACTGGGTTTGGGGGTCGACGTCTGGGCCGCGCCGCGTGTCGACCTGCCGCTACGTCGGATCCTGTTGGCTGAGAAACTCGGCTTCGACTCGGTGTGGACCGCCGAGATCTACGGCGCCGATGCGGTCACCCCGCTGGCCTTCCTGGCCGCCCATACCCGGTACCTCCGCCTCGGCTCAGCGGTCGCTCAGATTCCGGCGAGGCCACCCACCACTGCGGCTATGCAGTTCGCCACCCTCGAGGCACTGGCCCCCGGACGTGTGGTGTGTGGACTGGGACTGTCGGGCCCGCAGGTCGCTGAGGGCTGGTACGGCCAGCCGTGGGGTCAGCCGTCAGCACGGTTGCGGGACTACGTAGCCATCGTTCGACAGGTATTTCGCCGCGAGGGGCCGGTGGTCCACGACGGCACGGAAATCCGTCTGCCCTACGACGGCCCGGGCTCGACCGGGTCGGGCCGACCCTTGAAACCGATCCTCCATCCGAACCCCGATCTGCCGATCTTCCTGGCAACCGGTGGGCCGGCCAACGTGCGCCTCACCGCTGAGGTGGCCGACGGTTGGTTGCCGCTGGGCTACACCCCGGGGAGCGCCCACCTCTACGCCGAGGACCTGGCTGTCGGCCTGGCTCGAAGCGGCCGGACCATGGCCGACCTCGAGGTCCAGACAGGGGCCACGGTGTGCCTGACCAATGACGTGCGGTCCGTTCTGGACGCCGCCAAGCCAGGAGTGGCCATGCGGGTCGGTGGTTACGGGACCGCTGAACACAACTTCCATCGCGATGCCATGGTCCGACGGGGATTCGGCGAGGCGGCCGAGCGGATTACCGAGCTGTTCGTGGCCGGTCGGCGGGACGAAGCCGCGGCGGCCGTGCCCGACGACTACGTGGATGACGGGGCCTTGGTCGGATCCGAAGCCCGGATTGCCGAACGCTTCGAACAGTGGCGGTCGACCGATGCCACTGGTCTCACCGTGCGACCCGGTACCGATGAGGAGATGGTCCTGCTGTCTCGACTGGCTGGCTGCGAACCACGGCCCGACGTCGACGTTCCCTGACTACCGGCGCTACCGGATTTGGGGTCGATCAGGTGGTGCGCGAGGAGGGACTTGAACCCTCACATCCTTTCGGACACAGGAACCTGAATCCTGCGCGTCTGCCAATTCCGCCACTCGCGCGAGTCGCGGAGGAAAGGCTAACGGGGTCGATGATGTTCCCGCCGCGCTGAAATGGCCCGCCAGCCACCGGTACCATCGTGCGACGGTGCAGCCGACCGACGGGTGGTGAGGGACAGGTGATGGTGGCCCGCCGACCTCGAAGACGGTCGATCCGATTGGTGATCGGTTCGGCCACCCATGTCGGTCGAATCCGTGACGTGAACCAGGACGACGTCGCTTCGGGCGACGACGTGTACGTGGTGGCCGACGGAATGGGTGGTCATCGAGGAGGCGAAGTGGCATCAACGGTGGCCACCTCAGCCGTGGTGGAGGGGTTCACAGGCCCCGACCGGGCCTCGCTGGTCCGTGCGGTGCGTCTGGCCAATCGAGCGGTCCTCGAGCGGGCCGCTGCCGATCCCGAACTGTCGGGTATGGGAACCACCCTGTGTGCGCTGGCCGTGGTTGACGGTCCAGGAGGACAGGGAGGGCCCGATGCACTGGCTGTGGTCAACATTGGTGACAGCCGCGTGTACCGCCTTGATGCCGGTGGGCTAGTACGGGTCAGCGACGACCACAGCCTGGTGGCTGACTTGGTGCGGGCCGGTGAGCTGACACCGGACGAGGCGGCCGTCCACCCACAACGCAACATTCTCACCAGGGCTCTGGGGATCGAAGCCGATCCCACCATCGACAGTTGGGAACTCCCGCCGGCCCTGGGAGACCGCTTCCTGTTGTGCAGTGACGGGTTGTTCAACGAGTTGGATGATGCCCGGATCAGCGAACTTCTGGGCGACGGCCCGGCCCACGAGGTAGCCGGTCGACTGGTGGCCGAAGCGGTCGTCGAGGGCGGGCACGACAACGTCACTGCGCTGGTCGTAGAGGTGGTCGACGGCCCGGAGGTCCCGCCCAGCGGGCGTCCGCCGATCCCTGCCGCCCGGCCCGAGCGGATCACCGGTCCTGTCCGATCCCGCCCGAAAGGCGATGACCCGCGGGCCACCCTGCGAGCCGCTATCGGCTCGGTGGTTGCCGTGGTGATCGCAACGATCCTGGTCCTGTCGTTGTTTGCTGGCCAGGGGTGGTTCATTGGGAACGACGATGGGGACGTGGCGGTGTTCCGGGGGCGTCCATCTGGGATCCTGTGGTTTGATCCAACCTTCGTGGAGGGCGGAGATCTACGGATATCTCGCCTCGATGACTCGACCCGGGCGGCCGTGCTGGAGACGATCCCGGTCGGAACTCTGGAGGAGGCCAGGCGTCTCATCGAGGGCTTCCGATCCCATCTGAGCGACCAATGACCAATTACAAGCGACTAATGACCAATCACGGGCGACGGTCGGCCCAAACCGGCCCCCGGTAGAATCCTCCGCCGTGTCAGCACAGGGCCCCACCGTCTTCAATGGGCGGTACGAACTCCACCGGCAGATCGCCCGGGGAGGCATGGCCGACGTCTACCTCGCGCGCGATCTCCTCTTGGATCGACCAGTGGCGGTCAAGGTCCTGTTTGACGAATTTTCCCGAGATCCCGACTTCGTGGAGCGGTTTCGTCGGGAGGCTCAGGCCGCAGCCAATCTGAACCATCCCAACGTGGTGAGCGTCTTCGACTGGGGCGAAGAGCAGGGCACCTACTTCATCGTCATGGAGTACGTGGACGGCCGGAGTCTGGCGGAGATCCTCCGCTCCGACGGGCCCCTGCCTGCCGATCGGGCCGCCGAGGTTGCCGCCGACATTGCTGCCGCGCTGGCCTTTGCGCACCGCAACGGTCTGGTCCACCGGGACGTGAAGCCCGGAAACGTATTGGTCACCCCCAACGGCCACGTGAAGGTGGCCGACTTCGGAATAGCGACGGCGTTGGTAGGGGCCCGCAACGACCTCACCCAGTCGGGATCGGTCATGGGAACGGCCACCTACTTCTCGCCCGAGCAGGCGCAGGGACGACCAGTCGACCCGCGTAGCGACCTGTACTCCCTCGGCGTCGTGCTCTACGAGATGATTCTTGGGCGACCGCCGTTCACCGGCGAGACCCCGGTGGCCATTGCCTACCGGCATGTCCAGGACAGCCCGTTGTCGATGCGAGCCGCTGGTGCCGCCGTGGCCGAATCGTTGGAGGCCATCACCCTCAAGCTGCTGGCCAAGAACCCGGTCAACCGCTATCCCACTGCCGAGGACCTTCGGAGTGACCTCAAGCGTTACCGGGACGGCGCACACGACCTGCGAGCCATCTCGCAGGTCGCCATGGTGTCACCGGTTAGTCCAATCGCCCCGATCCCAGCGCCGTCCGGGGACTTTGGGGCGGCCACCGGCCACCGTCGCGATGATGGGCTGCGCCGTACGGCCATGTTCACCGTGGTGTTGGTTGGCCTGCTGGTGGCCTTCGGCTACTTGGTGTTGGAGTTCGTCGACACGCTCGGGGTGGGTGGCGACAATGAGCCGGCCCAGGTGGGGATCGAACTGGTCGAAGTACCCACGTTGATCGGTCAGCCGTTGGATGAGGCCCGGACCAGTCTGCGCGATGCTCGCCTCAGCGTTCAGATGGATTACGAGACCAACTCCGACTTTCCTGAAAACACCGTCTTTGCCCAGGATCCGTCGGGCGGCACCAAGGTCGAGCCCGCCGACACGGTCCGCCTGTGGATCAGTCGGGGGACCGGACCGATGATGCTGCTGGACGTCCGGGGCGATCAGGCTGTGGATGCCGAACGCGACCTGGAGGCTATGGGTCTCAAGGTTCAGACGGTGGGCCAGGAACATCCGGTGGTTCCAGCCGGCGAGGTGATCGACCAGTCACCTGATCCGGACGTAGAGATCATTCCGGGCGCGCGGGTCATTCTGTTCGTGTCGACTGGGCCGGCCGTCGAGGAGGTGCCCGACCTTTCGAACCGGCCTGTGCTCGATGCGATGAACATCGTGTCGCGTCTTGGTTGGCGGGCCAGCACGGCTGAGGAGAAGAGTCGCACGGTGCCCGAGGGCCAGGTGGTCCGCACCGAGCCACCGGCCCGAAGTGAGTTGGCGCCCGGTGGCACCGTGGTCATCGTCGTGTCTTCGGGTCTGCCTTTGGTGCCCGTCCCGGCGGTCGAAGGCATGCGGGAGGCCGACGCGGTCGCTGCGTTGACCGATGTTGATTTGGTGGCCAACGTCCGCAGCGAGGTTCTGCCGGCCTACAGCCCCAACGATGGGCGGGTCATCAGCCAGAGCCCGGTGCCGGATGGAGAGGTCGACCTGGGGACCCGAGTGACCATCGTGATCGGACGGGCCGAGGATCCGACCAGCTAGCAGCGGGCCCGATCTCCGGGTCAGGCGACCCGGGCCAGGAAGTTAGTTAGCAGATCGTGTCCGTTGGCCGTCAGGACCGACTCGGGATGGAACTGCACGCCCTCCACGTCGAACTCGCGGTGTCGTAGCCCCATGACGAGTCCGTCTTCACTGGTCGCCGTGATTTCCAACTCGTCGGGGATCGAGTCCCGGTCGACGATGAGCGAGTGGTAGCGGGTGGCTTCCAACGGAGCGGGTAGGCCGGCGAAGATTCCGGCGCCCTCGTGTTGGATCATCGACGTCTTGCCGTGCATGACTTTCGGCGCCCGCACCACCGAGCCACCCCATGCGGCACCGATGGCCTGATGGCCGAGGCACACCCCTAGCAGGGGTACTCGTCCGGCCGCCCAGTGGATTACCGCTGTGGAGACGCCGGCGTCCTCCGGTCGTCCCGGCCCGGGGCTGATCAGCACAGCATCGGGAGCTAGGGCTTCCACGTCGGCCAGCGTTATCGCGTCGTGGCGGTAAACGAGCGGATCGGCACCGAGCTCGCCCAGGTATTGGACGAGGTTGTAGACGAATGAGTCGTAGTTGTCGATGACCAGGACGCGTGGGCTCACTCTTGAGACGCTAACCGAACCGATTCGAGGCCCCAGCAGGTTCGGACCTCGGGATGGTGGCTGGGGGCCGTATCCTCGTGGACATGTCGAGTAGCGAGAACGTCAACCCCACGTCGGACCCGTCCCCTGAAGATTCTGTCGAGGGTGGTGCCACACCGCCGCGCCCCCGGCCCGCCAAGAAGCGGGTCCAGGGAGGTCGGGTCACCCCGAAGGGCACCCGTACTGGTGCCCCGGTGGACCACTCGATGTCAGCGGGTCATGCATCGTCGCCCACCTGGATGACGGTGCTGCTTTTCGGCCTGTTGGGACTGGGAATTTTGATCATCTTCTTCAACTATGTCGGTTGGATGCCCGGTGGAACCAGCAACGGTTTCCTGATGCTGGGCCTCGGTTCGATCCTCGGCGGGATCATCACCGCCACCCAGTACCACTGACCAAGTTCGTGCTGGGGTCCGGCGGTCGAACCGGATCGCATCTTGGAATCACATCCCTGTGATTCACCCACAGGCGTGTCCACACCCTGTGGAAAACCATCGCTTTAAAGAGCTTTGAACAGGCGCGACGCGTCCATTGAAGGAGGGTCACTCTTCGGTGGCTTGAAGCTCCATGTCGTCCATGCAGTGACGCGGTGGGTCGGGAATCTCGTCAGGGGCCACCGTCATTCGGACTTCGGTCCCGCAGAGGCTGCAGCGGTACTGGAGCTTCACCTTCCGGAGTTCGCCGACCGGCGGAGGTTCGGGAATTGGAGTGGCTAGGGCCCGCAGCACAGTGATGCCCATGCGCAGCATCATCACGGCCACCGCGATAGCAATGATGATCTTCAACGTCAGCATCTGGCCAGCCTAGGACCGGCTAGGGAACGGACCCGGAGGTCGAGTGGCCCTAGTTCACGGATCTCCTCGTCCAGCGGGGTCCGGTCCCCCGGTAGTGTCCGCGTCGGTCGAGTCCTGCCCACCTGACCGGAGGTATTTCCATGGAACTGACCACTGACGCCAACCTGGCTCTGCTGATCCTTCGGGTGGTGGTGGGTCTGACGTTGGCCGCCCATGGCTGGAACAAGTTCACTGGCGGGGGGAAGATCCCGGGCACCGGACGGTGGTTCGACAGCATCGGGATGCGCCCCGGGAGGCTGAATGCCTATCTTGCGGCGTCGACAGAGCTGGGAGCCGGCGTGCTGATGGCCGTGGGCCTCCTCCATTCGTTGGCTGCCGCGGGCGTCATCGGCGTGATGACTGTCGCCGGTTGGACGTCGCATCGCAGCAACGGGTTCTTCATCATCAAGGAGGGCTGGGAGTACGTTTTCGTGCTCTCGGTGGCCGCTCTCGTGTCAGCTACCACTGGCCCCGGCTCCTGGTCGGTGGATGACGTCCTGGGCATCGCCGACGACCTCGACGGCATGACCGGGCTGTGGATTGCGCTGCTGCTCGGCGTGGGCGGTGGTGTCGTCCAGATGCTCACCTTCTACCGGCCATCCAGCGTGGCGCGGGGCGACTGACCGGACCGGCGGATAGTGCCAGACCACCTCAGGGGCCCGCTGGACGAAGACCTGGACCTCCGGGCATTGGAGGAATGGCTGGTCGACCGCCTCTCTGACGACGGGGTCGGGGCCGTGCGATTGGCGGCACCGGTCCGACCCGAGGGCGGCTACTCGGGAGAGACGCTGATCCTGCCTGCCGTCGTCGAGAAGGATGGCCGGGAGGTTGAGGAGCGCTTCGTCGTGAGACGGGAGCCTCCGGAAGCGGCCATCTACCCGGCGCAGTCGCCGACCACCACCGTCGAGGTGGAGCTGCAGTGGCGGGTGCTGCGGGGACTGGAGGACCACTCCGAGGTGCCCGTGGCCCCGTCAATCGGCTTCGAGCCGGACGGGAAGATCCTGGGTGGACCGTTCTTCGTGTCCGGCTTCGTAGCCGGCGACATACCGCGGGAGGATCCGGCCTACGTGGCCGAGGGCTTCTATGCGGAGGCCACGCCTGAGCGCAGGCGGGCCATGAACGAGGCGGCGGCGCAAACCATCGCCACGGTGAACCGGGTGGACTGGATGACCGCCGGCCTCGGTCACCTGGTCCCGGAGGGGTGTGAGCCCACGAACCTTCGCCAACTGGACCTGTGGGAGGAGTTCGCCACGGGCGAGTTGCGAGGGCGCCTGCATCCGACCCTGGCCGAAGGTTGGCGGAGGCTCAGGGCCGAGGTTCCACCCGATGCTCCACCGGCTCTCTGCTGGGGTGACTGCAGGCTGGGGAACATCTTCTGGGATGGAGCCAGGCCGGCCTGCACGACCGACTTCGAGGGGGCGACCATCGCCCCGGCGGAGTTCGACCTGGGATGGTTCTTGAGCTTCGACCGGTGGATCCACGAGGCCTGCGGGAATCCCCGCCTGGACGGCGAGCCCTCCCGGGAGGAGCTGGTCGGGGTGTACGAGCGGGCGTTGGGACGCCGGGCTGTGGGTGTGCGCTGGCACGAGGTCTTCGGCGCGGCCCGCTACTGCGCCGTCGTCCTGCGGGTCATGAACCGCCTGGAGGAACGCGGCCTCCTGCCACCCGGGAGCGACCTCTACCTGGGCGGCGGGGTTACTGATGCCCTGCGGATGCAGTTGGAGGAACGCTGAACCGGCGGCCCACCTACGGTGACGGCATGCAGGTCATCCTGAGCGACGATCACCGTGCCCATTTCCCGTCCGCGGAACTTTTCGAGGGTGGCCTGGTTCGGCCATTCGAGTGTCCGGAACGATGGGACCACGTGGTGGCCGCCCTGGATGCGGCCGGGTTCGAGGACCGTCATGATCCTGAGCCGGTCGACCTGGATGGGGTCGTTCGGGTCCACGATCCTGCCTACGTTGACTTCCTGCGGACGTTCTGGGAGGACTGGACGGCATCCGGGCATACGGGCGACGCCATCCCCACGATGTTTCCGGTGCGGGGACTCCGCCACGATCGGGTGCCCCTGGAGCCCGATGGTCGGCTGGGGTACTTCGCCTTCGCCGCTGAGACGGCGATCACCGCCGGGACGTGGAGGGCCGCATCGGCTGCTGCGGCAATTGCCCAGACCGGGCAGCGCCTTGTCGCCGCCGGGTCGCCGGCGGCCTTCGGACTGTGCAGGCCGCCGGGCCACCATGCGTCGTCCGACCAGTTCGGCGGCTACTGCTTCCTGAACAACGCGGCCATCGCCGCAGAGGGGTTCCTCGTCGACGGAGCCGATCGGGTGGCGGTACTGGACATCGACTTCCACCACGGCAACGGCACCCAGGGCATCTTCTGGGAGCGGGCCGACGTGCTTTTCACGTCGCTCCACGGGCACCCGGCCGACGCTTTCCCGTACTTCCTCGGTTATGAGGACGAGACGGGGGCCGGTCTCGGAGAGGGCTGCACCGCCAACTATCCGATGCGCCCCGGCACGGGCTTCGCCGAATGGTCGACGGCCCTAGACGATGCCTGCCGGCGGATCCTCGCCCACCGACCAGATGCCCTGGTGGTGTCGCTGGGCGTGGACACCTTCGAGGGCGATCCGATCAGCTTCTTCCGCCTAGCCACCGCTGACTACCTGGAGGTGGGCCACCGTATTCGCGCCCTGGGCCTGCCCACCCTGTATGTGATGGAAGGTGGCTACGCGGTGGCGGAGATCGGCGCCAACACCGTCAACGTCCTGACCGGACACATCGGCTGACCAGCAGGCTCCCTGACGCCTGATCCGGTGATCAGACGTTGTCCCGTTCGGCCAGCTGGCGCTTGGTGGCGACGAGGCGCCAGGCATCCTCGACCACGGCGGCCACCTCGTCCCAGTCGAGGTCCACGTCGAGCCGCAGGCCGACCCATCCCCGGGGGCCCACGTAGGGGGGGACGAAGAACCGGTCCGGTTCCTGGTCGACCAGCTCGGCCTGTACCCCGGCTGCCGCCTTGAACCACAGGGTGGGACGGTCGTCCTCCTGATGGTGGTGCAGGTTGCAGAAGGCCGTACGCCTGACCACGGCGAAGGTAGGCATGCCGTGGTTTATCCGCTCCTCGACACCGGGCAGTGGGAGGCAGGCAGTCCGTAGCCCGGTCAACAACGCCTGATCCTGAGCGTCACGATCCGTGGTCATCCGGTTATCGACAGACGACGATTCATGGTGGAGCTGATGGGAATCGAACCCACGACCCCCTGCTTGCAAAGCAGGTGCTCTAGCCAACTGAGCTACAGCCCCGTGTGGTCCCGTCGGGACGCGGCCCAGCGTACGAGGAGGGTGACCGTGGTCGTTGGCCATTCGGGTCATGCCGGCGGATGCATTCTTCCGCCAGCGGTCAGGGAATGACGAGCTGGAGCGGGGTGTGACGGGCGAGGACGTCGAGGTCGATGTCGGCGTGCAGGATGGGGATACGGGCCTCGATGGCGGCGGCGATGAGGCAGTCGATGAGTCGGCGTACGGTTTCCCCCTGCCCAGAGGTTGTAGCGAAATTGTCGGGGCTTTTGCGGGCCGGCTCCTTCGTGGAGACTGTGGGTCTTCTAGTCCGGCTATTGGGGGTGACGAATGGTTCCAGGTATGGATAGTGAGAAGTTGTCAAGGCGGACAAAGCAGCCAGGGCACGATCAGACGTTCCGTGCTTCTGAGGCGAACTTCATGGAGGTAGCCAGAAGGTGCCTTGACCCGTCCAGGTACCGAGTTGAAGAACAACCACGAGAACTGGCTCACATCTTCGATGACCAGAGCGGAGAGTCGGTGCTCGGTGTTCAACCTGAGGCGGTTGTTGAGTCCCTAACGACAAAGCGCCGCTTTTTCGTTGAGGTAAAGAAACAAGGGCCACGCGGCAATGCCGAAGAGCGGGCTTGCAAGCACCACACAGTCCGATTCGTTCAACACCTACACGACCTATATGAATACGACTATCACCCATACGTAACCGTGTTCTGCGAGAACCTTGCGACCGACAGGAGATACACCCTCAAGTTCCAATACTTGTTTGAACCTGACAACTACTTCCTCTGGGTCGGCTACGACCTAGACAACTTGAAGAACTACCTAGAAGGTCGCTGCCAGGCGTGGCTTGACTGAGTAGGTGGGTCCGATGGTTACCAGAAGTGAGGGATACAGACGGGGAGTCCCCAAGGAGGAGGAGGCCCTTCAGGTTGTCGAATCCTTCTTGGGGACTCGCCGTCTTTGTTCCACTTCCCAGGCTCAGGTGGCAGCGGCACGACGGTAACTGGGAGTTCCGGGGTGATAGCCAGGCCGAGTCAGTCGAGGCAGTTCGCACCCTGCTCGGTCTCTAGCCGTTGAACAGAGAACCCTGGCCAGATGGAGATTGGACGTTGTCGGGTTCTTTGGAGAACCCCTCGGTCATCCGTCGCACGGTCGCTGGCTCACCCGCAATGACCACGTACTCGAGATTGCGGAGGTGTGAGACCTTGCCGACTTTGTCACCGTCCGGGTTGAAGATCCCGATCTGGGCGCCGACGTACCGTTTGGAATCAAAGGCCAGAGCAACCACCTCACCGTGAACGCTGCAGAGGTCGATCAGGTCCTCTTTCTCGATCCAGGATTCGTCGTTGTAAGACAGGATGACCACTTCAGCCTTGACTGACGTAATGGCATCGGCCAGCACAGCGGGCATCTCGCGCTTGCGGTTGTAGGCACTCTTCGTTTCTGGGTCACGCGAATCGATCCGTTTACACGCGACGCCGTAGTGCTCTGGGTTGTCCCAGGCCACGAGGGTCTCCCAGATGTGGTAGTTGGTGAAATAGCGGTGCTGGTTGTATGGCGGGTCCAGATAAGCGAGATCGAATGGACCGATCTGTTTAGCTAGTTCGTTCGCGTCACCTCGGAGCACTTCTCCGCCTCCCGGCAGGAGTTCCGGTACCCGGAGTTCAAGATCATTGAAGGAACGTCGTGCCCATTTCTTCACGTAAGCCATCTGCACGCCGGTCGTTGAGTCAACGCGATCGGCGGCTTCGATGAGGCTCGTCAAGAGAATCGGAAACAATGGCGACCCTCGGAACTCCGCTTCGAGAACGTCACGGATCGCATCCACGCGCTCACCGTTGAATGGCTGAAAGAAACGTGACTGCACACAGAACGTGTCAGTGAAGTAGCCGGGGGAACCAGGCACATGGGATAGATAATCCAACGCCTCTGTGAGTTCCTTGTTGGAAACCGAACGACTATCAGCGGCGATGTAGCACTGCGCGAAAACCTCCGAGTACCGAGCAATGTCGACAGCGGTGACATACCCGCCCAGCCGCTTGAACTCTTGGGCAACCCTTGTCGTGCCGGTGAACAGGTCCAGCGCCGTGGTGGCCCCCGATGCTTCGAAGAGTTCGCCCAAGACAGGAACAAGGCGCCGCTTCGACCCGATGTATTTGATCATTCGCTCAACCTGCCTGACACGACTGGCCCATTCACCCGTCTACCGGCATTATGCCGACCGCCGGTGACAGTAAGGGTGCTTGGCCTCGAACCGGGGACAGTCACGGCGCTAGCCCGGGTCCGGCGCATGGTGGAACCGTTCGCCGGGAGCCCAGGGCTTAACGAGACCTGATCCGGCCGGGGATCTCGTACCCGGATCAGGAGGCGGGTCGCCGCCTGTGGATCCCGTCGGGTCAGGCCGCGATGGGTCGCCCGAACGGCAGGTCGGTGAGCCAGCCGGCCATGAAGGCCTCGGCCCGTTCGCAGGCACCCAGGATCGGACCGTCCCCGTGGCCGAGAACGTCACCGATGATGGTCGACACCGTGTCACGAACCGCGTCCACCTCGCCGACGAGGGGGCCGGCGGTGGTCACGAAGTCCGGGAGGGCCAGCACGCCGTTTCGCCGGCAGTGGGCTACCGCCCTGGTGGTCAGCGGGAGCGGACCGGTGGGCACGACGGCCCGGACCCGGAGTTGATCTGCAACTCCGTGGTCGATGGCGCCGACCTTGGACCCCACGAACAACAGGTCTGCTGTCGCCGTGAGTGGGTCCGGGGCTTCGACGAGCGACAGGCCACGCCCGGCCAACTCGTCGAGCAGGGCCGGTCCGGCCGATCCATCAATCACGGCGGTGCTTGCGTCTGGGCAGGCGGCGAGTCCGGCGGCCACCGCCCCGGCTGTAAGCAGGACGGCGTTGGACGGGGTCTCGACGTCGCCCAGCTCGCCCGCGGCAACGCCCTTACCGGCGGTGAGCCGGTAGTCGACGTCCCACCCGGCCACCTCGGCGACGAACGCGGCCACAGCGGTGTCACGGCCATCGGGAGCGGCGTTGATGCCGGCCGAGATCCCGGTTTCCCGGCGCTCGAGGACGGCCAGGGCGTAGGTGGTCGACCGAGCCAGGTCCCTTGCTCCCCCCTGGAGGATCTTGGGTGCACATCGCACGCCGCCGGTCCCGGCCACATCGGTGAGGTCGATGGCCACGAAGGCGTCGGTAGAGGTGAGCTTGCGGATGAACACCGGTCAGCTGTCCGACTGCTGTTCAGCGGCTTCAGGGTCGAGAGCGGCGATTACCCGGGTGACGTGGAGACGGGCGTCATCGAGACGGGAACGGCAGTGGCGGATAAGTACGTCGGCCCGCTGCACCCGCTCGGCCAGCAGGTCCACGTCGGCGGTGTCGGACTCCAGGGTCCCGAGGATTTGCTGGAGTTCGTCGAGGGCTTCGGCGTAGCCGGGCAGGTCCCCATCGGTGGTCACTGGTCGCCCTCCTAGCTGGCCGGGTTGTTGTCGTCGACGGTACTCGCCACCTGACCGCCGGCCAGCGTCGTGACCAGGGTGTCGCCGGTGCTCACGTCGTCGGCCGTGCGGACCAGCGAGCCGTCGGTCCGTCGGGTGATCGACCAGCCACGGGCAAGTATCCGGATGGGGTCCAGAGCGCGTACCCGGGCGGCCAGGCCGTCGAGTTGTCCGCCTTGTCGGTCCAGGAAGGTTCCTGGACTCCTGACGAAACGAGTGGTGGCCGTCTCGATCTGGTCGGCGTGGCGGGTCAGTCCGGCCGATGCCGACCGGTTGGTTCGGTGGGCTACCTCGTCGAGACGGTCACTGGCTCGGTCGACAGCAGCTCGGGCCCGGTCGGCAATGGTCATTCGCAGTCCGTTGACGGCATCGGAGAACGCCTGGACCTGTTCGACGAGGGCGGCCGCACATGCCGTGGGCGTTTTCAACGCCGTATGGGCCGCTTCGTCGGCCACCGAACGGTCGATCTCGTGTCCGATTCCGGTTACCACGGCTACGTCGAGCGCGGCAATGGTACGGGCCAATACCTCAGCGTCGAAGGCCGCCAGGTCAGTGGCTGAACCACCACCGCGGATCAGGGCGATCACGTCGGGCTGGTGGGTAGCAACCACAGACAGAGCTTCGGCGAGATCGACGGCCGAGCCGTGGCCCTGGACACGTGCGTCGTGTTCGAGCACTTCGAAGGGCAGTCCGCTGCGGACCAACTCGTCGGTGAAGTCGGCATGGGCTGCCGAACCCACGCTGGTCACCAGCCCAATTCGCAGGGGTGGCACCGGTATGAGGTTGGCCCGATTAGCCCGTAGCAGCCCCTCGTCGGCCAGAGCATGGAGCAGGCGGTCGCGTTCGGCGGCCAACAGTCCCAGAGTGAACGTGGGGTCGACGCCGTGCATGATCAGTTGGAGGCGACCGCTGGGCGGGTAGAAGTCGAGCCGTGCCCGGATACGGAGTTGCAGGTCGTTGCCGAGGGCCAACCCGCCGGCCGAGGCCAGCGTCTGGTCTACGCCGGGGCGCGCTCCCTTGAAGAGGGCCACGCTGAGCTTGGCGGCTACCGCTCGTCCCGGTACGTCAGATGGCTCCACCAGGTCGAAGTAGGCGTGGCCACTCCGGGCATCGTGGAAGCCCGATATCTGGCCCTCGACCCACAGGTCTTCGGGGAACAGGGTGGTCAGTCCGTCCTTGAGTAGGTGGGAGAGGTCCTCGACGGACAACACGGGGAGCTCACCCGATGGTTCGACCACGAGTCGAACCTAGCCGTGGTGATTCCAGGCTGGGGTTCGTCACCAGAATGTCATGGCCGACCTTGGACCGACGTCTCTACCTTGGGTTACTTTCCTGTATCTCGCCTAGATGGTTTAAGGCCAGATATTCCAAGTATTGGCTATCGGGCAGGCAATTTCTATGGTCCAGCGGCCGATGGTTCAGCGGCCGGTGGAACTTAAGGGGGTGAAACATGGCTATAACGCTCGAGGAACGTCCTATGTCTGACGTGCCGGCGTCGACGGTCACCGTGGCCAGCCTCGCTCGGGACTGGGCATCGCGCGAACCCTCCCGTATTGCCATGCGGGAGAAGGACTTCGGCATCTGGCAGGAGATCTCCTGGCTCGAGACCTGGGAACTGGTGCTCGATGCCGCCCACGGACTCTTGGCCCTCGGAGTACAGGTGGGTGACCGGGTGTCCATCCAGGCTGAGGATCGCCCGGAATGGGTGATCTTGGACCTGGCCACCGTGGCCGTCCGTGGGGTCACCGTGGGTTTCTATCCGACCAACCCAACGGCAGAGGTGGAGTACCTGCTCACCGATTGTGAGTCGACGGTCCATCTTGCCGAGGATCAGGAACAGGTCGACCGGGTTCTGGAGATCGATCGGGCCGGGCTCGGCAACCTCACGAGGATTCTCTACTGCGAACCCCGGGGAGTACGCCAGTACGACGACGAACGTCTACTGGACTGGAACGACTTCCTGGACCTGGGCAGGGATCACCGAGCGGCCCACGAGGGCGCTGTCGAGGCGCTCATGGAGGCAGCGGAGGGCGACGATGTGATGACCCTCGTCTACACCTCTGGAACCACCGGGCCCCCGAAGGGGGCGATGCTGACCAACGTCAACACGGCCTATGCCATCGGAAAGATCACGGCCGAGGACGGATTGAGGGGAAAGCGGGCGCCGACCGCCGATGACCTTGTGGTCACCTACCTCCCGTTGTGCCATGTGGCCGAACGAATCTTCTCCACGTGGCACATGGTCTCGTGCGGGCTGTGCCTCAACTTCGCGGAATCGATTGAGACCGTCACGATCAATCTGCGCGAAGTCCAGCCCACGTTGTTCTTTGCCGTTCCCCGCATATGGGAGAAACTCCACGCCTCAGTGTTGATCAGAGGCAACGATGCCTCACCGTTCAAACGCCTCTGGCTCCGGTTTGGACTTCGCCTGGCCACCGTGATCGGCCGGGACAAGGCGGCCAATGGTGGAAGCCATACCGTTCGGAGTCGCCTGCTGGCCGCCATTGGCAACCCATTGGTCTTCCGAGCCATGAGAGAACGCATCGGGTTGCGGCGGTGCTGGCACGCAGGGTCCGGTGCTGCGCCCATTGCCCCCGAGGTGCTCGAGTTCTTCATGGGCATCGGCGTACCCGTCTACGAGCTTTATGGCATGACCGAGAACGCGGCAGTGGCCACCACCAATGTCCCGGGTCGGATGATTCTGGGCACGGTCGGTGAGCCGTACCCCGACATCGGTTTTCGCCTGGACCCCGAGACCGGCGAGATCCAAACGAAGCACCCCGGGGTCTTTGCCGGCTACTGGAACAAGCCCGAGCAGACGGCAGAGACGTTCACCGACGACGGATGGCTCATGACCGGGGACGTCGGCGAGTGGGTGGACGATTCTCATGTCCGGATCATCGACCGGATCAAGCACATCATCATTACGGCGGGCGGTAAGAACATCTCGCCGTCGGAGATCGAGAACAGCCTCAAGACCTCGTTGTACGTCAAGGAGGCCATGGTCATAGGCGACCGTCGGAAGTTCCTCTCGGCGCTTATCGGGATCGAGTTGGACACCGTGGGTGACTGGGCCCTGAGAAGGAACATTCCCTACACCACCTACCGTGACCTTTCCGAGAAGCCCGAAGTCTTGGAGCTGATCCAGGGCGTGGTGAACGAGACCAACAATAAGTTCGCCCGGGTCGAGTCAATCCGGGAGTTCCGGATGATTCCCAAGGAACTGGACCATGAGGACGGCGAGCTCACAGCAACCCAGAAGATCAAGAGGTCTTCCATGGAGGAAGCATTCAATGAGCTCATAGAAGAGATGTACGCGTGAGTGGTCTCCCTCTGGTGTTGGCTGCCAACGCCTTTGACACCTTCGTCCAGACTCTCTTCAAGGCCTTAGCTCTAGGGTCGCTTTATGCGCTTCTGGCGCTCGGATTCGTCCTTATCTACAAGGCCACCCAGACGGTCAACTTCGCCCAGGGGGCCTTGGCCCTGGCTGGTACTTGGTTCTTGTCCATTATTTTCATGGATTGGAACGTTCCCGGACGCTGGATCGGTGGCCCGGGCTGGTTCCACTGGTTCATCGCGCTGGTGTTGGCGGCAGCCACGACGGGAGTGCTTGGGCTTGTCATCGAGCGGCTAACAATCCGGCCGATGATTGGTGAACCCGTCTTCTCGATGGCTGTCATCACCCTCGGCCTTGAAGTAGTGGTCCGCGTCGTTGCCTTTGATGCGGTTAACACAACGCCTCGGGTCCTCGGTATCCCATGGGGTGCCGAGACCTTCAAGATCGGAGGTGCGATGGTCGCCTGGTCCTATGTGGCAGCCATTGGCATGGCAGCCGCTGCCTTTCTCGGGACTTGGCAGTTCTTCAAGACGCGAACCGGTGTCGCCATGCGGGCCACAGCGTTTGATCAGGAAGCCGCATTGGCCCAGGGCATCAGTGTCGGACGGATCTTCGCCATCGCCTGGGCGGTTGGGTCTGCTCTTGCTGCAATCTCTGGGATCTTTGCATCAATGCCACCTTGGGGACCGGCAGGCATGGCCAGCCGGGAAGGAGCGTTCTTTGCTTTTCGAGCACTGCCAGCGGTCATTCTCGGTGGTCTGGATTCGGCCCTCGGAGCACTTGTTGGTGGTCTCATCGTTGGTTTCGCGGAAGTGTTTGCTGGCCAATACCTCGCTAGGTACACAGGGGTACTTGGGGCCGGCTACCAACAGGTCGTGCCCTACGTCGTCATGCTTATAGGCCTTCTGGTCAGGCCGTACGGCCTGTTCGGCACTAAGGAGATTCGGCGAGTATGAGGGGTCGACCGAACCTTTACATCTCGTATGAGAGCGAATCGCAGCTCATGCCGACAACCACCAAGAAGGTTCTCTTGGGTCTTTTTCTCTTGGTTCTCGTGCTAATGCCTTTCGACCTTCCGGTCATCGATCAGATTCCGTTCGTTCGCTTTCTGGGCGAGAACGTTTGGCTTCGGTTGATCAACAGGACAATGTGCTTTGCCATTGCTGCGCTTGGCCTCAACATCTTGATGGGCTTGGCCGGCCAGATCTCTATTGGCCACACCTTCTTTGGTGGCGTCGGTGCCTATACGGCCGTCTTGGTCGGGGGTAAGGGTTCTGCGAACCTTTGGGGGTGGGGCCTTCCGATGTGGCTCTGGCTTCCTGCTGCCGGGGTAGTCGCTGCGGTAGTAGGCATAGCGGTGGCCCCCGCTGCAGTTCGAGTTCGTGGCCTGTACCTGGGCATTGTCACTCTTGGCCTGATCTTTATCGGACTCCACCTATCGCGAGTCTTTCCTGAGATCGCGGGCCCAGGTGCTCTAGGTCGAAAGTGGCCAAGAATGGAGCTCCGTCTCTGGAAAGAGGAGGAACCAATCCTCGACTTCTCCAGGGACGGCCACTGGTTCTGGTTCGACATCAACAAGAACCAGAAGACCTATCTGTTCCTGCTGGTTGTTCTCATCCTGATGGCGTGGATGGCTGCCAACCTGGCTCGGAGCAGGACTGGTCGTGCTCTGCAGGCCATCCGGGATCGTGACGTCGCTGCCGAGATCATGGGTGTGCCCGAATACCGTTACAAGACCACAGCGTTCGCGATTTCGTCTTTCTACGCCGGGATTGGCGGGGCTCTGTTTGCCTCACTCTCTGTGCAGCTACCTCCTGAACAGTGGGGTCTCATTGGTGCAGTGAATTTCATCGCAGCCCTCCTTATTGGTGGGATGGGACGAGTGTCCGGAGTTTTGATGGGTTCCTTTTTCGTTATGACGTCCCATCGCTTTGTCGAGGAGATAGTCGACTGGATGAAGCACCAAGTCGAAGAGGAAGGGACATTCTCGGCTCTGTTCGATTTTTTCATCAGTACGGGTCGTGGCGATGGGGGCGTTGTCTCGGTAATGGAAACCGCTCTTGGCTACCCGTTGCCAGTTAGTGCCCTTGATGACATCATCTTTGGCCTCCTGATCATCTTCTTTCTACTATTCGAACCTCAAGGGCTCTATGGGATCTGGATCAAGATTCGCAACTACTGGAAGGGGTGGCCGTTCAGCTACTGAGCCGCCGCCCGCCAACAAATCTCAGGGCCTATTGGGCCCACTGGGAACCAACAACATGAGGGGATTACTGACATGAAGCGATTTACCAGAGTGTTGGCGTTACTGCTGACATTCACGATGGTCGCCGCGGCCTGTGGCAGCGACGACGATGGGGATGCTGCGCCGGCTACTACGGCTGCGCCGGCTACTACGGCTGCGCCGGCTACTACGGCCGCGCCAGCTGCGCCGGCTGCGGATTCGTCGGATGCCATCAAGTTGCCGATCCACAACTGGTCGTCCCAGATCGCCGGCGTCTACGCCGTTGGTGCGATCCTGGAGGCAACCGGTAACTC